>CAZJIF010000008.1:0-27506 GCA_964546045.1 uncultured Klebsiella sp.
AACCAGGCGGGACTTGATGGGGCCACCAGCGCCGAGCTGAACCCCGACACGCCCCATCCGGTGATCCACCTGCTGCCTGAGCAGCAGGATGTGATCGACCTGGGCGGCACGATGCGCCTGGGGGTCTACCCCTGCCGCCTGAGCCCAGGCACGATGGGGCACCAGCTGTATGGCGACGAGGTGGTCTACGAGCGCCATCGCCACCGCTACGAGTTCAACAACGCCTACCGCAGCCTGTTCCTTGAATCGGGCTACGAGATCAGCGGCACCTCACCCGATGGTCGCCTGGTCGAATTGATCGAGCTCAAAGGCCATCCGTTCTTCACGGCCTGTCAGTACCACCCCGAGTTTCTGTCGCGGCCCGGCAAGCCCCATCCACTGTTTGAAGGCCTGATCGCCGCGGCCCAGGCCCGCGGCGGCACCGCCCCAGAAGCTGGCGACACCCTGCAGCGCCAGGCCCCCCAACTGGCAATCAGCTGACCACACTCACAGGCGACGCAGCGATTCGGCCTTGTCCTGGAACGAGCCCAGCAACAGCTGCAGATAGCTGACTTTGCGCAGCTTGATGTTGGCCGTCAGCGACATGCCCACCTGCAGGGGCAGCACCTGGCCGCTGCGCAGCCGGAACTGCTGGGAGTTCAGCCGCACCGTGGCCGGAAAGCGATAGGTCTGCTTGAGCTGATCAGGCGGCAGGGCATCGGAACCGATGCTGCTGAGACTGCCCTGCAACACGCCGAAGTCGGTGGACGGAAACGAATCGATCGCAATGTCGACCGGCCGGCCCACCCGCACAAAACCGATGTCCGAACTGTCGATCTCGACCTTGGCCTGCAGCGCCGAGAACGGCACGATCTTCATCACCGGCTCGCTGGTCTGGGCGACGAATCCCTGGCCTTTGGGCTTGAGGTCAAACACCACGCCATCGACCGGCGAGCGCAGGTCCTGATAGCGGATGTTCACCGACAGCTCGGTGAGCTTGCTGCGCATCTCGGCCAGCTCGCCCTGGAGCTGCTGAATGGCCTGTTCAAGAATCGCCGTCTGCCGAAGGCGGTCGACAGCATTCTTCTCGATTTCGCCTTCGACTTCGCGGACCTTGTTGCGCTGCTGCAGGTACTGCAGTTCGGACGTGGCTCCAGACTTCTGCAGCGAGGCCAAACGGGCCAGGATCTGGCGTTCAAGCTCGAGGTTGCGGCGCAGAACCTGCTGCTCGGTGTCGTTGAGGGTCAGGTAACGACTCAACTCGAGGCCCTTGAGCCGCAGCTGCTGCTGCTTGGCGACGATGCCCTCGCGGATGCTGCCCTCACGATCGACGGTGGCCTCATTGTCGAGCCGCAACAGGATCTGGCCCTGCTTCACCCGCTGGCCGTCCTTGACCAGGATCTGCTCGAGCACGCCGCCGACGGGCATCTGCACCGTCTTGACATCGCCGACGGGCTCGAGCTTGCCGGGAGCCACCACGACTTCATCGGTCTTGGCGAGGGCCAGCCAGGCGACCGCCGCGCCGGTGGTGCCCAGCAGCACCCAGATGATCGTGCGCACCAGAAAGCGCGACTGCTGCAGACCGAGCTCTTCGCGGTTGCTCTGCACCCGCCGTTCGATCGCGTTCTGGGCGGCGCGCACCAGGGCGCCGGGGCCGGGTCGACGGGTCATCAGGCGGACTCCTGCTGGCGATAAAGGGCGTAATAACGACCGCGCTGATCGATCAGCGCGTCGTGGCTGCCCACCTCAGCAACGGCGCCGTCGTGCAGCATCACAATGCGATCGGCGCGGCGAATCGTCGACAGCCGGTGGGTGATGAAAAACACCGTGCAGTGCTGCAGGTTGTCGAGCAGGTTGTCGCACACCCGCCTCTCGGTGTCGTAGTCGAGAGCGCTGGTGGCCTCGTCCAGCACCAACAACCGCGGCTGCGACAACAGGGTGCGGGCCAGGGCCAGACGCTGGCGCTGACCTCCGGACAGGTTGGCGCCACGCTCGCCGACGTTGGCGCTGTAGCCACCAGGCAGCTCCATGATGAAGTCGTGGGCGCAGGCCAGGCGCGCCGCCTGCACGATCGCTTCACTGCTGGCGTCAGGATCGGTCAGGGCGATGTTTTCCGCCACCGAGCCGGTGAACAACAGCGGTTCCTGCGGAACAATGCCAATCTGACGGCGCAGTGAATACAGCTCGACCTTGTCAATGTCGTAGCCGTCGATGAAGACGCGCCCGCTCTTGGGCGCATACAGCCGCGACAGCATCTTGGTGAGCGTGCTCTTGCCGCTGCCGCTCTGGCCAACTACACCGACGAAGGTGCCCGCCGGGATCGTCAGGTTGATGTGGTTCAGCACCAGCGGCCCATCGGGCTGGAAGCCGAAGCACACCTCATCGAAGCGCACCTCGCCGGCGATCGGCGGCAAGGGGATCTTGGCCTTGTCGGCCTCGTCTGATTCTTCGGGGGTGTCGACCACATCGGCCAGGCGTTCAAACGACACCTTGAGCTCCTGGATGTTCTGCCAGATCGACGACAGCCTCAGCAGCGGCTGGGTGACATAGCCGGCAATGATGCGGAAGGCGATCAGCTGGCCCAGGCTCATCTCACCCTTCAGCACCAGGGTGGCGCCCACCCACAGCACCAACAGCTGGGACAGCTTCTGCAGCACCTGGGAGGTTTCGCTGAGGGCGGTGCCGGTGACGGTCTTCTCGAAGGCCCGGTTGATGTACTTGCTGTAGAGGCTCTGCCACTTCCAGCGGCTGATCATCTCGACGTTCTGGGCCTTGACCGTCTGGATGCCGGTCAGCACCTCGACCAGGTGGCTCTGGGTGCGGGCGTTCTCCTGGGCCGTGTCGCGGTACTGGCGGCGAAACAGCGGCGCCCCCACCACAGTGAGGCCGATCTGGATCGGCAGCACACACAGGGCGATCAGGGTTAACAGCCAGCTGTAAACCACCATCACCACGATGTAGATGACCGAAAAGGCCGTATCCAGAAGGGTGGTGAGGGCCTGACCGGTCAGGAAATTGCGGATCTTCTCGAGCTCGGCGATGCGGGTGCCGAGCTCACCGACCGGGCGCCGGTCGAAGTAATTGAGCGGCAACCGCAGCAGGTGGTCGATCACCTCGGCGCCCAAGCGCATGTCGATGCGGTTGGTGGTCTCGGTGAACAGAAAGGTGCGCAAGGCCCCGATCACCCCCTCGAGCAGGGTGACCACCACCAACGCGATGCCCAGCACCTGCAACGTGTCGAGGCTGCGCTGGCTGATCACCTTGTCAATGATCACCTGAATGAGCAGGGGGTTGGCCAGGCCGAACAGCTGCACCACAAACGAGGCCAGCAACACCTGGCCGAGGATGCCCCGGTAGCGGCGCAGGGCCGGCCAGAACCAGGCAAAGCCAAACCGCTCATCGGGCGAGGTGTTGCGGCGCTCGAGCAGCAGCAGCTCGATGCCCTCGGGGAACACCTCAGGCAGGTCGGCCGGCGGCAGCAGCACCAGGCCATCGCGGGGCGAGGCCAGGTGCAGACCACGGGCATTGGCGGCGCGCACCAGGGCAAACCCCTGCTTCCAGGGGATCAGGGCCGGGGCCTGCAGGCGGGTGCCCTGGCTGGCGGCCACGCGCACGCCACTGACGTGCAGACCCATCATCGCGGCGATGTTGCCGCACAGCTGCAGGTCGGGGGTCTGGCCGCGGCGCAGGGCATCGCGCAGGATCTTCTCGATCGCGTCCTTGCGGAAGGGCAGCTTGAGCTCAACCGCCAGCATTTGGAAACAGGCCAGGGTCTCCTCGAGGGGGCCCTCGCCCCGCAACAGCCGAAACGGCACCTGATCGCGTTCACCCAGCTCCAGACCCGAAGCCAGGGGGGTGTCGCCGGCTGTGGTCACCGGCACCAGGGCACCGCCTCCCAAGGCAGATGGGGCATCGGTGGCGCCGGTGACTGCCGCGCTGTCTGCCATCGCGGAGTACCAGGAACGCGGCACGGCAATCAACCGGGGCGGCAGGGGGGGGTTGGCCGCCGGCACCCCCGCCTCCGGGTCAAGCCGATCGCCCAGGGCCTGCCGGACCAGGTTGCTACTGGCCGCCAGCAGCACCGCTTCGGGCGGCAACTGCGCCAGAGCCTGGGGCACCGGCTCGACCAGCGCGGCCTCGGGGCGCAACGCGGATAACGCCTCAAGCAGGCTGCTCCCCTGGCGCGGATGGACCGCCAACAGCCGATCGACCAGGGCCACCAGCTCGGCGCTGAACAGCTGGCCTCCGCACCAGCGGGCAAAGCCAGGTTCGCGCTCGAGCAGCTCGAGCACCACAGTGTCAGGCAGGCTCCAGGCCTGCAGTTCACAGGCCGCACTCACCTCTTCACAGGCCTGGACCCGCAGCAGCGAGGCCAGGCCCACAAAGGACCCGGGCCCCAACTTCTCCACCGTGCACAGGCGCCCGCGATCGCGGCTCAGCAACCGGGCCTGGCCTTCAACCAACAGCAGCACCGCACTGCCGATCTGATCGCCGCGGCTGAGCGCCTGACCGGTCTCAAAGCGCAACAGCTGGGCTGCGGCCTGCAGGGCGCCCTGACCCTGGTGGGACAGCGCTGCAACAGCAGGGTGACCCATCAGCGCAGCAATCGCGTCCGGCTGGCTCATGGTTGAACTCCGGTCGCTTCGGGCAGCAGCAACGGCTGCAGCTGCCGCAGGCGGACATCGACCGCCTGCTCGAGCCACTGTTCAAACAGTTCCTGGCTCATCTGTAGAGCCATGGGCTCATCAAAGCTGGCGGGCTTCAGCGATTCCAGTCGCACCACCAACCACCACTGCTCGATTCGAAAGGGTTCCTGCAGCACGCCCACGGGGGCCGTCCGCAGGCGCTGCACCAGCTGGGGATGCCCCTGGCTCATCGACACGGGCCCGACGATGCCGCGGGTGGCCTGCTCGGGACCTTCGCTGTACTGGCCGGCCAGGTCGGCAAAGGTCGCCTCGCCCTCCTGCAGCTGCAGAAACAGTTCGCGGGCCAGACCCTCGTTCTGGAGCCGCAGCAGGCTGTAGACCACCTGATCGAGCTGGTGCTTGCGCTGCAGAAAGCGGGCCTCGGCCTTGGGGCGGTAGTGCTGACCGCAATGCCGTTGCAGGCGCAGGGGCAGCTCCACCTGTTGGGCCATGGCCTCAGGCGTGAGCAGCTGGGCGATCCGAAAGCGTTCCAGCGCGTCGTGGTTGTCCAGACTGCGCTGCTGGGCAAAGGTCGCCAACGCCTGCTGGCGGTCGTCGTCGCTCAAAGGCTGGTCGGCGATGGCCTCAGCCGTGAGGATCTGACGCACCAACGGCCGCAACAACCCATGCGCGGCCAAAAGCCTCAAAGCATCGGGTGGCAGTGGCAACGGTGCTGAGACTGCCAACGGACCGGCGGATTCGCCCATGCACAAGGGGAACAACCCAGCAAACCCTTGCGTCATGGTGCCACCGACGGCCCGCCTTGGTGCTGCGACTTCACAGCGCGGGCGACCACAGCCCAGGTTCAGCACACCTGCCGCGCGACTGCAGCCTCCGGGTCCGGACACCCTCCATAGGGTTCCGGCAAACCGCCGGGTCTCCATGGCTTCTGCCCCTTCAGATCGATCACGCCAGGGTCGTCCGCTGCCGAGCGATCTGACCGCGCTGCTGCCCTGGTGCGCCAGCCTGCTGCTGGTGCTGTACCTGGTGGGGGTGCTGAACAGCGTGATCCCCCTGCAGGTGAGCACACCCCAGTGGCAACTGCGCCTCTGCGAAGCCCTGATCAACCAGAGCCCGCTGGTGCTGATGGGGCTGAGCGTGGCCATCGTCGGCCGTCACCTGCAGCCGGACAACACCGGGGTCGACCGGCTGCTGCGCTGGACCCAGCGCGCCGCCCTGCCGCTGACACTGGGATTTGCCCTGCTGATCCCGCTGCAGGGTTCGGCCAGCCTGCAGCTATTGCAGACGGCCAACCGCAGCAGCACCGAGCTGATCACCAGCACCACCCGCAACCTGACGGCCGCCCAGGCGCAGATCGCCAGTGCCGGATCAACCGCCGAGCTGGAGACCCTGGTGAACCAACTGCCGCTGCGCCTGCCGCCATTGGCCCAGCTGGGCAGCAGCCTGGGCGCCCAGCAGCAGCAGCTGCGCCAGGTGCTCGACCAGGTGCGCGGGCGCACCCTGCTGCAGGTTCAGCTCAACCGCCAGCAGCAACAGACCCTGGTGCTGCGCAACAGCGTGCGGCTGAGCCTGCTGGCAGCCCTGCTGGCCTGCGTGTTTCAGCAGGCCCGGCAGCGGCCCCAACGGCTGGCGATGCCCAACTGGCGCAACCTGGCCTGGCGGCGTCCGCGTCAGGACGGGCGCCAGCGCACCCTGACGACCGATCTGGCCCGCTACTGCGATGGCCTGGATGGTGACGTGCCTGGGCGCGGCTGAAGCTCCAGCAGCAACGGTTGAATCGTGCCCGCCGGCGGCGAACCCAGACGCTCCAGCAGCGCGGTCAGGGCCTGCTCGAGGGGTTGGTTGCCCGGTCCATCGAGAAACACATCGGCTGTGCCATCGCTGTGCAGCACCAGCGGCACCAGCACCGGGCCCCTGAGCCCGGCCCAGCTGGCATGAACACGGCGGGCCCGCTGCCAGCGCAGGCGAGACGGGGCTGGCAGCAATTGGCGCAAGGGTGTCCGCCATGGCAATGGCAGGCCCTCCAGGGGGTCGTTGCTGTTGCGCAACCGACCCTGCTCGGCCAGCGCCAGCGGCGACAGCGGTGGGGCCTGCAGATCGCGCACCGTCAGCTCGCCACCCAGGCGCTCGGCGGGGCTGTACCCCGCCAGCAGGTCGGCCGACGCCGGCGCCGGCCCCCCCAGGGCCAGCAGCAGCAGGGCCGCCAACCGTGGCCAGCGGGACTGACGGCCAGCCTTACGGCCAGTACGAGCGGTACAGCCACCAGTAATTGCCCACGGTCGCCAGGGGCACCAGCACCTGGTTGAGCACATCAAGGGATTTGGCATAGAGAGTGCGGTGCACGATCACCGTGTCGTTGTTCTGCAGCGGCGGGTTGAAGGCCACCGAGACGTTCTGCTGGTCGCGCAGGGTGATGAACTCGCGGCGGGTGGTGCCGTCCCGGCTGACCCGCACCAGCTCGGCCTGGGCGGTGCGCCCGCGCCAGGGCACGGTGCCGCCGGCCGCCAGCACCGCTTCGACCATGGCGGTGCCCGCCGGCAACTGCAGCCGCCCCGGGGCGCGGACCTCGCCGATCACATTGACGCTGATGGTGGCCGGCCGCAGGTTGGTGGCCGCCAGGGCCAGCACCTGGGGATCGGCCACGGCGGTGGCGGCCAGGCGACCCAGGCGCAGGGTGTCGCCATCGAGCAACAACGGGTTCTGCCGTTGATCACCCCGCTGCAGCAGGGCCGCCAGATCGAGGGGCTGGGGTTGGGCACGCCCCTCGGCCCGCTGCAGCACCACCGACTGCAGGTCGGCCTGCAGGGTGGCACCGCCAGCGGCCTGGATCGCCGCCACCGCCGAACCCGCCAGGGGTGGCAGCTCGTAGACGCCGGGGCGCTCGACCTCGCCCAGCACCGTGACCCGCAACGGCCGGGGGGTCACCACCGCCAGGGTCAGCTCGGGGCGGCGCAGGTAGCGGCCATAGAGCTGACGCAACAGCTGCTGGGCCTGGTTGAGCGTGAGCCCGGAAAGCTCGACCGACCCCAACAGGGCCGCGGTGGCTGTGCCGTCCGCCAGGATCGTCAAGGGTCCGGTCAGCTCGGCCGCCCCCGGATCCAGAAAGCGCAGCGCCAGCGCATCCCCCGGACCGAGGCGGTAGCGATCGCCGGGCACCACCGCCAGGGCTGGTTGCACCGGCAGCTGCAGCAGAACTGCAGCGATCCAGGGCAGGATCCGTCGCCGGCCGGCTTGGCAACAACCACCAACGACAGGGGTGACCCGGGAAAGCAGCCTGCTGCGAATCGGACGCAGAAAAGGATCAGGCTGCATCACTAACGCCCTCAATCTGCGCCATTTTGCAATCATTAAACAGCTTGATCTGAGGCGATAAAAGCATGACCACACAAGCCATAACCGCGCCCATAAAACCACAGCTTTGAGCGAAACATCAAAGGCGACTGGGATAGCGTTGGCGCCATATCTGAACCCAGCCAGTGACATCAGACCGCGACGCATGGCTGCAGCGGATCCAGGCCTCTGCCCAGCGCGGCAGTGCGGCCCTACCCAGCGGCCCCGGGTCTGCGGAAGGCGTGGGCACCCTGCTGCAGACCCTCAAACGGCGGCGGCGGCTGGCCCTGATCAGCGGGATCGCCGTCGGCGCCACCCTGGGGCTCCACAGCCTTGGCCAACGGCTGCTGCATCCGGTCTACGAAGGGCGCTTCGAGATGCAGATCGCCAACCCACTCGATCCCGCGCGCAGCACCAGCAAAGACACCAACGGTGCTGGCGTTGTCGAAGCGATCGCCCGCAGCGGCAGCGGCACCAACCTGGCCAACATGGTGCGGCTGCTGGGCAGCCCTCTGGTGATCGGCACCGTGGCCGACGCCCAGGCCGTGCCCCTCGGGGACGTGATGGAGCGGCTGCGCATCACCCTGCCGGACGAGGACGTCAACCAGGTGCTGGCGGTGAGCCTGCGCTGGCCCGATCCAACCAAAGGCGAGCAAATCCTCGCCGCCCTGGCGAGGCGCTATGTGGCCTTTTCGCAGGAGCAGCGGCAGCAGGCGCTCGACTCGGGCATGCGCTTCCTCGACCGCCAGGCACCCGACCTGCTGGCCCGGGTCGATGCTCTGCAGGACCAGCTGCGGGCCTTCCGGGTCAGCAACGGCTTTCTTGACCCCCTGAGCCAGAGCCAGACCCTGCAACAGTCGCGCGACAGCCTCACCGGCGAGCTGCGCAGCCTGCAATTGCGCCAGGCCCAGCTCGAGAGCCAGATCAAGGCCGTGCGCGCCGGCAGCCTGGTGCTGCAGGCCAGTGGCGCCCCCAGCGCCGACCAGCAACTGGGCCCGGGCGGCCTGGCGACAGCACCCCGTGCCACGGCGGCGCCGATCGCCGCCGGCAGCAACACACCCCTGGCCGAACTGCAGCAGATCGAGAAGGAGCTGGCGACGACACGGGCCACCTTTCGTGACAGCACTCCCCTGGTGCGCTCGCTGCTGGCCCGCAGGGCCCAACTGCGGCCGGTGGTGCAGCGCCAGACCCTCGATGCGCTCAACAGCAACCTGCTGATCAACAGCGCCCAGCAGGACGAACTCAACCGCCAGGTCCAACAGCTGAATCAACGCTTCAAGGCCAGTCCGGCACGGATCAAGGACTACGAGACCCTGCAGCAGCGGCTGGGCGTCGCCCGCGACAGCTATGCCTCGTACATCCGCGCCCGCGAGACCTACCGGCTCGAGCAGGCGCGCGCCGCCAGCCCCTGGGAGGTGATCGCGCCACCGCGGTTCGGCGACAGTCCCGTGGCCCCGAACCTGGGCCAAGGCCTGCTGCAGGCGCTGCTGCTGGGGACCGCCGCCGGCGTCGGAGTCGCCCTGCTGCGCGAGCGCACCGACCCGCTGCTGCACACCCCCACCCAGCTCGAACCCGCCCTGGGCCTGCCGCTGCTGGGGATGATTCCCCATCTGCCAGCTGCAGACAACAGACCCCTGCACCGCGCCATTGCCGACCTGCCAGCGGCCGAGAGGCTGGCCCTGCGCGAGTCGTTGCGCCTGCTGTTTGCCACCCTGCGGGACCTGCAGCAGAGCCATGGGGCCAGGCTGCTGGCGATCACCTCAACAGCCCCCGGCGAAGGGCGCTCGACCGCCGTCGCCGCCCTGGCCCAGACCATGGCCGACCTGGGCCAGCGGGTGCTGGTGGTCGATGCCGACCTGCGGCTCAGCAGCCAGGCGCAGTTGCTGGGACTGCCGGCGACAACAACGCCCCCCGTGGTCGGATTGGCCGACCTGCTCGAACAGGACACCCCTGCGACCGGCGCCGGTTCGGCGCCCAAGCTGGAGACCCTGATCCAACCGGTGCGGGCCCATCTGGATCTGCTGCCGGCCGGTCGGTCCTTGGCCGATCCGGCCCGCCGCCTGCAGTCGGCGAGCTGGCAAACCTGCCTGCAACAGCTGCGGGCGCTGGAGCGCTACGACCTGATCCTGTTTGACACGCCCGCCTGCGAACTGCTCAGCGACACCGCCCTGCTGGGACCGGGGCTCGACGGGCTGCTGTTTCTGGTGGGCCTGGGAGAGGTCGAGCGGCACCGGGCCCAGCAGGCCTGCCGGCGGCTGCAGCGCAGCGGCGCCACCGTGCTGGCCCTGCTCGCCAACCAGCGGCAGACCCCCAGCCACCTCAGCGACGATGGCCAGCACCACGGCGTGGTGCACCACACCATCAAGGCGGCGTGATCGGGGCCAGGGCTGCCGGCACCCGGGCCCACAGGGCAGCGGCAGCGGTGTCGACGGCCTGATCGCTGTGCAGGCGCACCAGCAGACAGGTCCATGAGCGGTTGGGCTGCAGTCCCAGCAACCGGGCCAGCGCCGCCAGCGGCTTGCGGTCGCGCTGCTCGGCAAGGGCCGCCAGCTGGGCTGCGGTGACGCCGGCACCTGTGCCCAACAGACAGGTCTGACGCACCACCCCGCCGCCGGTCCAGGGGGCCATGCCCATGGCCAGCTGAAAATCGGCCCGCTTCTGGACCTGCATCAGCTGCAGCTCCAGCCGGGTGCCGGCGCCGAGGTCATAACGACGCCGGCTCGAGAGGGCGATGCGCCCGTTGCGTGTCGCCGGCTGCGAGGCCAGGGGCCTGGGCTCGACGCCCAGAGCCGCCAGGCGCTGGCGCAGCAACGGCGCGTTGAGCTCGTCGACCCGCGGCCAACGGGGCAGCAAGGCCGCCTGCAGGGCCGCCGCCAGCGCCAGCGGCAGCAGCAGCAGCAGGGTGGGTCGCAGCGGCGGGTGGCTGTGGGGCCTGGTCATGACCGCTCTGCCCGCGCCAGCTGGCGCTCGATCAGCTGCAAGTAGAGGACACCCAACAACAGCGTGCCAACACCCGAAAACAGCAGCGAACCCGCCTGGTCGTGGAAGAAATCGAACAGGAACGTGCCCTTGCCCTGGCCAGCCCCAGCAAAACTGGCCAGCAGCGCCACCCGCAGGGCATTGATGAACCAGCCCAACAGGGGCGTGACCGCCAGCACCAGCAGACCACTGCGCCAGCTGCGCAATGGGAAGACCAGCTGAAACAGCACCGCCACGCACAACAGCTGGGCGATCTGATCAAGGCCGTTGCAGGCCGCCAGCACCGTGACCCCACCGCCGGGGAGCAGCACGCTGCGCTGATCCACATGGGCAAGAAACCCCAGACTGCTGAGCACCGAACCCGCCCCCATGGCGCTGGCCAGGCTCAGGGGCTGCTCGGGCACCACCCGCATCACCAGCGCATAGGCCGGCAGCAGCGACAGGCACAACAACGCTTCGCGCGCCTGCCCCCATTGGCGCCAGGGGGCCCCCAGCAACAGCAGGACCAGACCGGCCACAGGGGCCAGGGCCAGCAGCAGACCATCCCAGTCGCTGGCCAGGGCCGATCGAACAATCACCCACAGCAGCAGGGGCACCCCCAGCAGCAGCTGCCAACGCGAGGGCTGGGGCCGCAGCTGCGGCAGCCGGTCCTCCAGACAGATCAACGCCCCTGCCCAGACCAACAGACCCATGACGCTGGCCTGGGGTCCCTGGCTGTGGTGCAACAGGACCACGTTCTGACAAGCGAGCGCGGCCGCCAGCAGCAGCCAGAGACGGCGCAGCCCCCGCCAACGTCGCCACAGGCGTGTGGTGGATGTCATGCGCGCACCACCTGCTCCGGGATCGGAGACGGAACGAGCCGCGGCAGATGGCGGGCCAGCAGATCGGCATAGCGCTGCACCACCAGCTCGGGGGTCGCCGTGCGCTGCAGATGCCGGCGACTGGCGGCCCCCAGCGAGCGGGCCAGCTGCGAATCGGCAGCCAGCCGGCGGATGAACGCCGCCAGGCCTTCGCCGTCTCCATTGGCAAAGGCGGCACCACAGCCGGCGGTCTCGACCTCGTCACGCAGGTAGGAGTCGGGACTGCAGATCACCGCCACGGGCGTGGCGGCGGCCAGATGGCCGTAGAGCTTGCTGGGCGCCACCTGACCCTCGGCCGCCGCCAGCAGCGACACCACCGCCAGATCGGCGGCCGCCAGCATCGCCGGCAGCACCGCGGGCTCCTGATAGGGCAGCAGCCGCACCTGGCTCAGACCCGCCTGCTGCACCCGCTGGCGCAGCTGCTGGTGTCGGGCGCCACCACCGACGATCAGGAACCGCAGGCCGGCCTGCCCGCGCAGCAGCTGGGCCGCATCAAGCAGGGTGTCGAGGTCGTGGCAGCGGCCCTGGTTACCGGCATACAGAACGGTGAACCCGTCCTGCAGGCCATGGCGCAGCACGAACGGATTGGTCTGGCGCGGCAGGGGCCCGATGCGCTGGGGATCGGCCCAGCTGGGGATCACCTGCACCGCCGTCTCCAGGCCCGGGTAAGTGCGCCGCAGCTGGGCGGCCATGGTCGAGCTCAGCACCACCACCTCGCGGGCTGCCGCCAGAGCGCGGCCCTGCCAGGCCCGCCAGAGGCGCACCAACGGATGGCGGCCTTGGACCACGCCAAGGGAAACAGCAATATCGGGATACAGGTCATACAACAGCAACAGATAGGGGGCTCCAGTGAGGCGATGCACCAGCCAACCCACCAACGGCAAATAGGCGGGTTCGCTGGTAAACACCAGCAGATCACCACGCCGGGCTGAGCGCATCAACCGCAGCAGACTGCGCAGACAAAAAAGAATGCTATTGACGACCCGACCACGAATGCGGGTGGGCCACCAACGCGACACTGATGTGCGACGGATGCAGCGGTTGTGATCAAAACTGATCCGCGCAGCCTGATGATCACGGAAGGCGTAATTGGGCTGACCCGTCAGCACCAGAATCTGCAAGCCCCGCAAGGCGAGACGACGGGACAAATCCTCCAAAAATTGGCCTGTTGCCGCAAAGTCAGGCGGAAAAAACTGGCTGACAATCGTCAGCCTTGCATGCTGCTTTTGCTGACGACGCCACTGCCAGCGCAGACCAAGGATCTGAGGACTTAAGGATGCGGGAACGAGCCTGAATGGGGCTCGACTGCAGACAGTCACACAACCAATTCAGACGATACGCAGGGACCCTATTCATCGGCGCTTGCACTGAAGCAGGGACTGCCGGATCTCTGCAGCCCCATCGCTGCAAAATGCTGCCGGCTGCCCACCGGCTGGGCCGGATTGCCGCTGACAATCGAACCGGGATCGACAGCACCACGCACCACTGCCGCCAGGGACACCACCGCACCCCGGCCGATGCGGCAGCCGGGCGCCAACACCGCGCTGGCGGCCACCCAGGCCTCGGAGGCCACCGTGATCGGCCGGGCCCGCAACTCAAAGGTGGGGCTGCGGTAGTCGTGATTGCCCGTACACAGATAGACGCCCTGGGACAGGCAGACGCGCCGGCCCAGGCGTACCGGCGCGATGTTGTCGATCCAGACCGCCTCGCCGAGCCAGCAATGGGGCCCCACCACCAGCCGCCAGGGGTACTTGACCCGCAGGCCCGGCTTGAGCCGGCAACCGACACCGATGCGCGCACCGAACCAGCGCAGCAGGCAGCAGCGCCAGGCCGATCCCGGCAGCCAGCGACTGGCCAGCAGCGGCGAACCCCAGCAGAACCAGAGCAGCTGCTGCCAGCGGCCCCGGCCCGGCGAAAAATCCGCGGGCAAGGCATAGCTCTCGAGGCGCTGCAGGTCGTTCAGGCCAACCATGGCCGCAGCTGCACGAAGGTGTCGGCCAGGGTCTGGTGCAGGCGCCGGCGGGCCGTGGCCTGGTCGGCATGGGCCGCCACCCAGGCCAATGCCCCCGCCGACAGCCGCTGGCGGCGGTCGCGGTCGCCGCAGATGGCCGCCACTGCCGCGGCCAGGGGCTCGGGCTGGGGCCTCACGAGATCGCCACAGCGGCCGCCGTCGAGCAGTTCTTCGGGGCCACCGCAGGGGGTGGTCAGCAACGGCACGCCGCAGGCCATGGCTTCAAGGGCCGCCAGGCAGAGGCCCTCCTGATGGGAGGGAATCACGAACAGATCCCAGCTCTGCAGCACCCGTGCCAGGGCCGCCGGGGTCAGCAGCGGATGCAGCCGCACCCGGTCAGCGATGCCGAGCCGCTGCAGCTGGGGCAGCAGAAAGCGGCCATCGGCCTCGCCGGTGAGTTCGAGCTGCAGCGGGTGCCCCTGGGCCACCAACCGGGCGACCGCCTCGAGCAGCAGGTCGATGCGTTTGCGCGGATCGCTGTAGCGCCCCGAAAAACCGATCCGCCAGGGCACACAGCGATCAGGGTCGCTGCGGAACAAGCGGCCGTCGCAGGGCCGGTACAGCACGCCGGCCAGGGGCCGACCGGCGATGCCCTCGAGGCTGCGGGCGGTGGCGGCGCTGATGCTCAGAATGCGACCGGCGGGGTCGCGCAGGCCGCGGCGCTCGAGGCGCTGCAGCACCGGTGCATTGAGCAGCCGGTCCAGCAGCCGCCGCTGCAGTGGAAAGCGGGCCACCCGGTCGCGGCGGTCGCCCTGCCAATCGCTGCCCACCCAGGCCAGAAACGGCCGCTGCAGCAGGCTCAGCCGCGCTGCGCAGAGGGGGTTGCCCGTGACCGCCAGGTGCAGGTCACAGCTGGCGGCCAGCTGCTGCCAGGCCCGCGAGGCCAGGTAATGGGTGAACTCAAGTTCGGGCAGCCAGGCGCCGATCGCCTCCCCCTGCCAGCCGCCCTCCAGGCTGAGCTGGCGCTGCACGGGGCCGCGGCCCGCCGCCAAGGCCCGCAGCGCCTGGGGCAGCGGCAGCGACTGGCCGGGACTGCAGCTCCAGGGTTCGTACCAGGCGAGCACCGGCGTGATGCCGAGCAGCTCCAGCTCGTGCATCAACCAGGCCAGCTTGCTGCTGACACCGCCCACCCCGGGGCGAATGGTGCTGATCAAAGCGCGCATCAGCCGACCGGCTCCAGCAGCAGCAGCAGCAGCAGCAGCTCGGCATAGACGCGCTGGGCCGCATAGAAGAGACCACGGCGACCCTCCCAGAGGTTGCCCCGACCCAGCAGACAGACCAGGGCCACGGCCAGGGGCGCCAAGGGGGTGTGCTTGCGCAAGCGGTCGGCGAGCGTCAACTCGCCCCAGCTGCGGCTGCGCAGCTTGTCGCGTTCCTCGCGCAGGTAGCGCTGCTGGGCAGTCAACCAACGCTCCAAGGGTTTGCGGTCGTCATGGTGGATGCGCTGCCGCAAGCGGCCGACCCGCCCCTGCAACACCAACCGCTGGGTGTGGCCGTCATCGCGGTAGCGGCCGCATTCCGGTCGAAACAGGGCGATGCGACTGGGCAGTAACGCGCCGGCCAGGGGCCGACCCGCCACGCAATAACGGAACCCCAGGGCGTAACCCGCCCGATCGGCGGGGGCCGCGGCGATGGCATCGATGAGCTCGGCCGCCAAAGCCACCGGAATCACGTAATCGGCATCCAGACACAACACCCAGGCGGTCTGCACCTGGTCCAGGCCGTGGTTCCACTGGGCCGCAAAACTGTCAAAGGACCGCTGCAGCACCACCAGCTCAACGCCAGCGGGTGGGTGGCGACGGGCCAGGGCCAGGGTCTGATCGGTGCTGCCGCTGTCGACCAGCACAACCCGTTCAAGCAGGGGCGCCAGGGCAGCCAGGCCGGCCAGGGTGCGGCTCAGGTTGGCCTCTTCGTTGCAGGTGAGCAGCAGTGCTGTCAGGCCTGGGGCCATAGCCGGGGCGCAAGGGTGCGCGAAGCGTATGGAGCGTCAACGGGCCCAACGCTGCCGTCGGCACTCAGGCCGCATCAGTGCCGCCGAGCCGCTGCAGCTCGTGAGCGTGGGTGCGGGCCACCAGCAGGGGCACCGCCAGCAGCGACCCGAAGGCCAGGCTCAGCAGCAACAGCACGAACGGGTCGCCATAGATGCCGCTGGCCGCGGCAAAAAAAGGAATGTTGACCAGGGCGAAGGCCAGCAGACCCACGTGCAGATGGATCCAGCTCTGTGGAAGCGCCTCAAGCAGGCTGAGGTTGCGGCGCACCAGCACCACGAGCAACACCAACCCCGCCAGCAGCACGCCGACGCCGAGCAGACCGAGCTCGGCCACCAGTTTGCCGAGACCGCTTTCGGAGACGAAGCCCAGGCTTGCCCCCATCTGCGTGATGCGCCCGAAATCGAGCACACCCGTCTGGGCGGCCGCACCGGCACCCAGACCAAACAGGCCGGCCAGTTCAACAGCGCGGCCAGAGGCGGCCAACCCCAGCACCGAGAAGCGATCCCAAAGCTCGCCCCGGGCTGACAGCGATCGCTGCAGATAAGGATCCAGGGTCCCTGCCCCCAGGTGCGGCAGCAGCAGCACGCTGGCCAACGCCGACAGGCCGGCCAGGGTCAGCAGGTTGCCCAGCAACCAGCCACGCCAGGGGGGCCGCAACCACCGCTGCAACAGCAGGGCATCGAGCAGCACGAACAGCAGCACCAGCACCTGGGCCTTGCGCCGACCGGTCAGGGTGCTGAGAGCGGCAAACACCAGGGCCAGGAGGCCGTAGGCCAGCACGGTTGGGCGATCCTCAGCGACCGTGGCCAGCACCAGGGCCAGGCAGGCCGCTGCCGCCAGATGCCAGGCCGCCACCTCACTGGTGCGCCAAAAGCCGCAGGCTCCATACAGCGACAGGCCCGAGCGGAAATGGATCAGGATCCCGTCGCCCACCTCCCGCAGCAAGGGGTGATCGACGCCGAGATGACTCAACCAGACCGCCAGCGCGGCTGGGATGGAAAACAGCACATACAGACGCAACAGCTGTTGCAGCAGGGGTGGCTCGCTGGCCACCTCAAAACCCAGCCATAGCCCCAGCAGGGGCGCGCCGTAGAAACCCACACCGATCAGGCTGAGCAGGGGCTGCCCAAAGCGCACGAGTCCATGCAGGCCTTGCAGCAGCAGCAACGTGACATAAAGCGGCAACCATTGCCCCAGCGCCGGCAGGGTCGCCTGCAGCAGCGGCAGCTCCAGGCCACCGCGTCGGGCGAGCAACACCGCAGCGCAGGCCACCGCCGCCACCAGCACCAGACCAACGGTCAGCGGTGGCTGGCCGGGCAGGGATTTGCGCAGGGGATCCTGCAGAAAACCCAGCAACAACACCAGCGGCAGGGCCGGTCGCCAGGCCCCCTGCAACAGCTGAAACACCAGGACCACAGCCACCAGGCCAACCAGCAGCGGCACCAGGCTCATCGGGCCAGCTCGCCGTAGGCGCTCACAAACCGACGGGCAATCGCCGGCCAGGCGAACTGCTCGGCGGCCAGGGCCCGTGCCCGCACACCCCAGCCGGGATCGGGGTGCAACAACAACGGCGCCAGGACTGCCGCCAGCTGCTGGGGCTCGGCGCTGCACACCACCCCGGCCCTGGCCGCGGCCACCGTGGGAGCCAGTGCCACCTCGGGCGAGATCAACACCGGTGTGCCGGCGGCCAGGGCCTCGATCACGGCAATGCCGAAATTTTCGGAGGCCGAGGGCAGCACCAACCAATCGGACTGCCGCAACAGCTCCCATTTGGCCTCGCCCGTCACAAACCCCAGCCAGCGGCAGTGCAGCTCGAGCCCAAGCTGGGCCGCCAGGCGGCGCAGGCCAGCCTCATAGTCGGGTTCCCCGTTGCCGGCAATCTGCAGCTGCCAGAGCAGGCCAGGGTGGTGGGCCCGCAGCAAGGCCAGGGCCTGCAACAACTGCTCGAGCTGCTTCTTGGGGTGAAGCCGCGACAGAAACAGCAGCCGCCAGGGTTGATCGCCGCTGCGAGAGCGGGGCAAGGCCGCCACCGCCGGCAGCGGCACCCCCAGTGGAATCTCGAGGCAGGGCACTGGCAGGCCCAGCTCACCGGTCTGTTGCGCCTCGGCAGCCGTGGTGACATGCAACGCCGCCGCGCCGCTGAGATTGGCCCGTTCGATCAGGGCCAGCATCAGCCGCTTGCGCCTGGGGCTCTGGGTCAGGCTCCAATGGCAGAGCTGGCCGATGGTGCTGACCACATAGGGCACCCCGGCACGGCGGGCGAGCAGCATCGCCGTGGTCGACGGAAAGGCAAACAGGGCATGCACGTGCAGCAGGGCCGTGCTGCCCAACTGATCCTCAAGACAACCGGGCAACTCCGGCGCCAACGCCCAGTCACGCAGCTGGCGCTGGGGCGCGCGCCAACGCCGGCAAATCCACACCGGCACCCCCTGGTGTTCGACCCAGGTGCCGCTGGGCAGATCCGGCAACACCCCCATGCCGTGGTCATCGGTGCTGAGCAGACGGGCATCGAGCCCCAGGGCCCGCTGGGCAGCCACCATCTCGAGCGCCGCGACCGACGGACCGCCGCGCAGTGGGCTGATCGATGGAATCACATGCAGCACCCTCACGACCGCGGCTCCGGAGCTGCCAGCAGCGGCGGCAGGCGGTGCAGGCTCAGGGCCTGGGCCAGGGCCCGCAGCTCGCCCACCAACTTCACCGGGATCCACCAGGGATGGCGCAGGTGAAACCGGGTGCGCACCTCCCGCAGGGGGCGCCGCAGCAGGTACCAGCAGGCCTGCAGACCACCACCGCAGCGCAGGGCGTAATAGCAGTCGCCCACACCGTGATGGCCCGAGGCGCTGGTCA
The DNA here is from genome assembly GCA_964546045.1 of uncultured Klebsiella sp. Classification (GTDB taxonomy): domain Bacteria; phylum Cyanobacteriota; class Cyanobacteriia; order PCC-6307; family Cyanobiaceae; genus RGUW01. The sequence continues at coordinate 18,644 of CAZJIF010000008.1, forward strand.
GATGGCTGCCCCGGCTGCGGGTGCCGCCGGCGGCGGCCGCCAGATGGCGCAGCGACGCCTGGGGTTCAAAACGGATGCGCCCGCCGCCGGTGATCAGGCGTTTGGCGAATTCGGTCTCGAAGCGGGCCGCGACCGGTGGTGGAAAACGCTCGTCAAATCCACCGATCGCCAGGGCACGGTCGCGCTTCAGGCTCAGGTTGCCGGCCATGGCGTTCTCGATCCAGGCGCCGAGGCTGCTGTTGAACGGAAAGTCGAGATCGCGCCAGAGGTGGGGCCGCCCGGGTCGCCCCCGCAGCGGCTGGGGGCGCTGGCCCGGCTGCAGCACCTGGCCCACCACGGCCCAGGCCTCGGGGTGGCGGCGATGGGCCTCGAGGTGGGCGGCCAGCAGCCCGGGTCTGGGCTCGATGTCGTCATCGAGAAACAACACGGTCTCGCCGCGGGCCTGCAACAGGCCGGTGTTCATCGCCCGGGTGAGGTGGGGCAACGACAGGCGCAGCCAGCGCAACCGCCCGTTCTGCCGCCAGCGCCGCAGAGCCAGCTGGGTGTCGGGCTCGTGGCAGGGCGTCTGATCCACCAGCAGCAGCTCGCTGGCTTCGGCCAGCGCCCGACGCTGGGGCTCGAGGGCGGCGATGGTGTCAACCAGCACCCGCTCGCGGCCATAGGTGGGAATCACGATCGAGAGCATGGGGCCAACGCGCGTTGCAGGTTGCTGATCGTGCGCTCATGGCTCCAGCCAGCCACGCTGCGGCGGGCTTCGCCGGCCATGCTCCAGCAGAGACCGGGTGAGCCGGCCAGCAGCTGCAGCTGGGCCGCCAGAGAGGCGGCATCACCGCTGGCGAAGCGCAGGCCGCCACGGCCGTCAGCCAGCAGTTCATCGGCCGACCCCACCCCCGCCGCGGCCAGCACCGGCAACCCGCAGGCCATCGCCTCGTTGACCGAGACCCCCCAGGGCTCGTTCACCGCCGGATGCACAAACACATCGGCCAGGGCATACCAATGGGGCAGGTCCCCATAGGGAACAAAACCCGGGCAATGGCAGCGTCCCGCCAGCGGCGCCAGGGCCGCACGCACCTGGGACCGTTGCGGCCCATCGCCCACCAGCACCAGGCGCAGCCGACGGCAGCGTCCCGCCGCCAGGGTGAAGGCCCGCACCAGGGTCAGGGGATCCTCGCGGGGGGTCCACTTGATGGCCGCCAGCACCACGAAGGCATCGGGCGGCCAGCCCCGGGCCGCCAGCTGCTGGTGCCGCCGCCGGCGTTCGCGGCTGCAGCGCTCGGCCAGCCAGGCGTTGTCGACGGCATAGGGAAAGGCATAGCTGGGCCGCTGCACCCCCGAGAGCTGGCGCAGGTAGGCATGGGCCTGCTCGCCCACCGGATGCCAGCTGTCGAACAGACGCTGCAGCAGGCCGATGCAGTGGCGCCGCGGCCAGGCCAGCAGCCCGGTGGTTGGGCTGTGCTGCAGGGTGTTGTCAGAACGCAGACCGATGCGCACGCCCCGCAGCCGCAACAGCAGCGCCAGCAGCAGATGGCTGCGGGGGTAATAGCCGCAGAGGATGACCAGCGCAGGGTCAAAGCGCTCGATGGCACGGGCCAGGCGCCACAACCGCGCCAGGCCGCCGGGCTCGAGCGTCTGGGCGGGATAACTGCCGGCGCGCAGATGGTCCCAGCGGGGCGCAAAGCCCAGCTCCGGATCCATGCCACAGCGCTCCTGGGTGTAGATCACCCAGAGACGACAGATGCGCCCCTCGACGAGGCGTCTGAACAGGGGGGCATCAAACTGCGTCTCCCGGTTCTGGACCACCACCAGACCGGCGGTGCTGGAGCTGCTCAAGCGCTGCGTCTACTGATGGCTAGGCGACCCTGACCGAGCGCACGGGCCCGACGGACCATCCCGGGCACTTGTGCGGCCGATTCAGGGCAGGGCCACGGCAGCCTGCAGCAGCCGGACCCAGGCCTTGACCAGCCAGGGTGCCTGCCGCAGGGCCTGGCGCAAATACACGCGGCTGCGTGGATCCCCCAGGCGCCGCAGCCGCTCGCCAATGAAGTAGGCCCCTTCGGCCCGGCGGTGGTTGAGCCAGCCCTGCCAGGCCGGCAGCCTGGCGCGCCGCGGCCGCGGCCGGATGCGCCGGGCCTGCGCCAGCCAGGGCCGTTCGTCCAGACCCAGAACGCGGGCGCCGTACAGCTGCAGGGCCAGGGCCGCCAGACGCCGCTGTTCGCGCCAGTGCCGCGACGACAGGCCTGAATCGAACAGCCGGCAGGCGTAGAGCGTCTGTGGGCAGTGGCCAAAGCTGCCCAGCAGCGCCAACCGGTACCAGAGGTCCCAGTCCTGGGCGAAATAAAACGCGGAGCGGTAACCCCCCGCACGGCGGTAGGCCGTGCGGCGCAGCAGCACCGAACCGTGGTGGGGCACATCGGCCGCGATCCCATCAGCCGGCGGCAGCGTGTTGACCCAGCGGGGCACAGGCGGTGGCGCGGTCGCCGGCTGCACGGGGGCGGGCAGGCAGGGGTCGAGCGCTTCCCAGGCCGGGCCGTAATGGGCAACCCCGCAACTCACCAGCACGCAGTCCTGATGGTCCTGCAGCAGCTGCCACTGCTGCAGCAGACGCCCAGGCAGCATGCGGTCCCCCACATCCAGGCGGGCGATCGCCTCGCCGCGGGCCAGCCGGCACCCGCGGCGCAGGGCCCGGGTCAGGCCGCCATGGGGCTGCAGCACCAGCCGCAAGCGGGGGTCACGGCGGCGCAGGGCGTGCAGCGCCTGCGCCGCCTTGAACCCAGGCCAACCGTCGGCCACCGCCACACACTCGAGCACCACCCCTCGCTGGGCCAGCACCGAGACCAGGCTGTCGAGCAGCCGCGCGAGCGGTGCCTGGGCAAAGCCCACCACCACCGACACCTGGGGCCGCCGGCAGGCGCTCACAAGCCCACCGGCTGTGGCACCAACAGGCGCCGCAGCACCGCCAGGAGCCAGTGGAGCCCAAAAACAACGGCACCCGGATCACGGCGAACACCCCGACGCAGCGCCCGCCGGCCGATCAGCAGAACAATGGCAAGCGCCTGACGGCGACGCCGCTGCCGCAAGGCCTGCTCGAGATAACTGCCGAGAATCGGCAGCAGAGCCTGGCGAAACAACGGTGCCAGAGCCGGTTCCCAGGCCTGCTCCAACGCGGCGAACAGGGCGGCGCTGCGTCGGGCCTGCGGCAACGGCGCCAGGCTCGACCAGACCCCACCCGGGTGCTGCCGGTACACCGACATCACCGCATCGACCACCCCGGCATCACCCTGACGGGCCGCCAGCAGATACAGCGGTCGATCGAGGCAGTACTGGTCAAAGATCCAGGCCGGCAGCTCGACCGCATGGCGGCGGATCACCACCGCCGAAAAATGAAAGCTGTAGGCCCGCACCAGCTCGGCAAAGCCAAGCCGCAGGCTGCCCGGCGGCGGTCCGATCAGGGCGCCCCCCGGCTCCAGCCGGGTGCGGCAACCACACAGGGCCAGGCTGGGATCCTGGTCCAGCAGAGCCAGCTGAACGGCAAGCTTGCGCGGGTCCGACCACCAGTCATCCCCCTCCAGAAAGGCCACATAGGGGGCGCGGGCCGCCGCCAGCAACCGCGCAAAATTGCGCTGAAATCCAAGCGAGCCGTCGGGACTGGTCCACACCCGAATGCGCTGGGGGTGCTGCCGGGCCGCCGCTGCGACCCGCGCGCCGGTGCTGTCACGCGAGCCGTCCTCGCCGATCAGCAGCTCCAACTGCGGCCACAGGCTCTGGGCCTGCACCGAGGCGATGGCTTGGTCGATGAAGGGCCCGTGGTTGCGGGTCAGCATCAGCACCGAAACCCGCGGCACAACAGCCATCAGGCAGCCCGCAGGGAACCGGCCAGCCGCGCCGCCGCACCGGCACCCAGGCCTTGGCGGGCCAGCTGATACAGCCGCGGCGGCAGCCGGTCAGACAGATGGCGACTCAGGCCCAGCAGACGATCCCCCTCGGCCACGGCGCCGAGGCTGTGCAGTTGACGGGCCCGCAGAAAGCACCAGCGGGCCAGATGCCGCCACTGCGGCGCCTCGGGCGGCACCCCGGCCAGCAGGGCGCAGGCGTGAAGCCGCGGCAGAAACCGTGCTTCATCCAACAGATAGGAGCGCTGGGGCCCGCGGCTGACCCGCTGGGGGCTGTCGTGGTCGAGCTGGCAGGACACCGTGCTGCCGCAGTGCACCAACTTCGCCCCCAGGGCCCCCATGCGGGCTTCGAGATCCCAGTCCTCGGGTCTGAACCGGGGCCAGGAGCCGGCAGCATCGCTGATGCTGCGCCGAAACAACGGCGTATGGGTGTGCCACCAGCGCTCGACCAGCAGCAACGGAAACAGCTCTGTGTGCAGCTCGGCGGTGCGGCGGCTGGGGTCGGCCAGCACAGTGCCATCGGGGGCCACCAGACGGGCCGTGCCATAGGCGATGGCGCAGTCGGGCGAGGCCTCCAGGGCCGCCACCTGGTCGGCAAATTTGTTGGGCAGCAACCAGTCGTCGCTGTCGAGGTATTGGATGTAATCGCCCCGGGCCGCCAACCGTCCCCGCTCCCGGGCTGCACCGGGACCGGCGTTGGCCTGACGCAGCACCCGGATCTCAGCCGGGTGCTGTCGCTGCAGCTCGGCCAGCACCGCCGGGGTGTGATCGCTGGAGCCGTCATCCACCAGCAGGATCTCGATCGGCCGGTGGGTCTGCCGCAACACGCTGTCGGTGGCGCGGCGCACCATCTCAGGACGGTTGAACACCGGAATGATGGTGCTCACAAGGGCGCTCACAGGTACGCCTCCCGGGCGGTCCGGCTGCGCACCACGCGGGCCGGAACCCCATGGGCCACCACCCGGGCGGGCAGAGAGTCGAGCACCACGGCGCCGGCACCGATGACGGTGTCGGCGCCGACGCTGACCCGCTGCACCACGCTGGCGCCCAGGCCCACCGCCGCCCGTGCACCGATCTGCACCTGCCCGCCGCAGTGCACGCCGGGGGCCAGGCTCGAAAACGGCTCCATCTGCCCGTCATGGTCGAGCGAGCTGCGGGTGTTGAGCAGGCAGCCGGGCCCCAGCCGGGCCCCGGGACCCACATGGGCCAACGGCAAGATCACCGTGCCCTCGCCCAGGCGGGCGGGCTCGGCCACCACGGCCGTCGGATCCACCAGCACCGGCCAGCGCAGCTGGGGCAGACGGCGGCGCAGACCCTCACTGATCTGCTGACGGCTGCCGTTGTCGCCGATGGCGATCACCACCTGATCGAGGTCGTAGGCGGCACAGAGCTGGGGCAGATCGACCACCCCCCCCAGCACCGGCAAACCGTGGACCAGACCACCGGCAGGCCTGGTGTCATCGATCAGGCCCACCACCCGGTGGGTGCCCAGTCGCCGCAGCAGCGCCAGCACCGCATGGGCGTGGCCTGAAGCTCCGACGATCAACAGACGCTCAACCATCACGTGCGGGGCAGACCGTCTCAGGCCCCGACGCTGATGCCGCCGCGGGGGCACGAACGGATCAGGCGGCAGATGCGGGGCACATCACCCGCACCCAGCTGCGTGCCGTTGGGCAGGGCCAGCAGCCGGCCGCTCAGACGCTCGGTGTGGGGCAATGACCAGCCATTCCCCTGACTGTTGTAAGGGGGCTGGCGATGGCAGCCGGGCGTGAAATAGCGGCGCGCCAGCACCCCATGGGCAGCCAGATGGTCGCGCAGCTGATCGCGACCGCAGCCAAAGCGGTCCGCATCGACCTCAACAATCGCGTAGTGGTAGTTGCTAGCCGCCTGGCCCGAAAAATCGATCACCCGCAGCCCCGGCTCGTGCGCCAAGCCGTCGCGATACAGCGCCAGATTGCGGCGGTTGGCAGCCACAAAACGCGGCAGGTGCCGCAGGTTGGCCAGCCCCAGGGCCGCATTGAGCTCGCCCATTTTGCCGTTGAGGCCAAGGGCCACGACCCGATCCTCACCGGCAAAACCGAAGTTCTGCAGCAAGCGCACCCGCTCGGCAAAGGCGTCGTCGTCGGTGGTGATCGCCCCACCCTCGCCGGTGTTGAACACCTTGGTGGCGTGGAAACTGAACACCTCACAGAGGCCGTGGCCTCCGATCGGCCGTCCGCCGGCAGCGCACCCAAAGGCATGGGCGGCATCGAACAACAGCGGCAACCCGTGGCGATCGGCCAGCGCCTGCAGGGGTTCGATCGCACAGGGGCGGCCATACAGGTGAACGCCGACGATCGCGCTGGTGGCGGGGGTGATCAACGCCTCCACCGCCGCCGGATCGAGGTTGTACGTATCCGGGTCGACATCGGCGAACACCGGCCGGATGCCTTGCCACTGCAGGGCATGGGCGGTGGCCACAAACGTGAACGACGGCAGAATCACCTCGCCCGACAGACCGGCGGCGCGGGCCGCCAGCTCCAGGGCAACGGTGCCGTTGGCACACAGGATCACGTGCTGCACGCCCAGGCGCTGCTGCAGGTCAGCCTCGAGCTGCTGCACCAGGGGACCTCGGTTGGTGAGCCAGCGCCTGGCAAACGAGCCCCGGGCCAGGCGGGCAAACTCTCCCCAGGGGGCCAGGTTGGGAGCGCCCACATGCAAGGTCCTCATGCCGCCAGCCCCTGCAGCTGCCGGCGCCAGAGGCCGGCATAGCGGCCGTTGCCCTGCAGCAGGGTGGTGTGGTCGCCCTGCTCCACCCGACGCCCGGCTTCGAGCACGACGATCTGATCGGCATGGCACACGGTGCTCAGCCGATGGGCAATCACCAGCACGGTCGACTGGGCACCGAGCTGCTGAATCGCCAGCTGCACCAGCGCCTCGTTGTCGCTGTCGAGGGCGCTGGTGGCCTCGTCCAGGATCAACAGATCGCAGGGACTGAGCAGGGCCCGTGCCAGCGACAGGCGCTGGCGTTGGCCGCCGCTGAGCCGGTAGCCCCGCTCGCCCACCAAGGTGTCGAACCCCTGGGGCAGCTGTTGGATCAGCTCCAGAATCTGGGCGCGCGCGGCGGCCGCCTCGAGCGCGCCCAGCCCGATGCCGGGGCGACCAGCGCGGATGTTGTCAGCCACGCTGGCGTTAAACAGAAACGTGTCCTGACTGACCACCCCCAGCCGCTGCTGCCAGCTGCTGAGCTGCCAGTGACGCAGGTCGACGCCATCGATCAGCACCCGTCCGGACTGCGGCGTGTACAGGCCGATCAACAGGTCGGCGATCGAGCTTTTGCCGGCCCCGCTGGACCCCACCAAGGCGGTGGTGCTGCCGCGCGGCAGCTGCAGGTCGACATGGTCAAGGGCCAGGGGCTGGCCAGGGCCATAGCGCAGACACACCTGTTGCAGAACGATGCCCTGACGCAGGCCGACAAAGGGGCGACCGTCGAGGCGCCGGTACTGCTTATCGGCGCCGTCGAGCAGGTCCTGCAGGCGGGCCAGCTCACCGGCGTTGCGGCCAAAGCTGTTGGCGTTGACCGCCATGCCGCTGAGGCGCTGGTTGAGCCGTTGCAGCGCCAGCAGAAACGTGGCCAGGCTCGGCAGCACGCCCCCTTGCTGGCCCTGCAGCACCAGCACGCTCAGGCAGGCCAGCACCCCGAAACTGAGCACCGGCAAAAAGTTGCCGATCGGAGCGGTGAGCTCAGCCAGACGGATCTGCCGGCTCAGGGCCTGCTCCATCTGCGCGGTGAGCTGCTGCAGCGTGCGTTCAGCCCGCTCGAGCTGACCCAGGCTGTGCAGTAGCCGCAGGCCCTGCACGTCCTCACTGATGCGGCTGACCACCGCCACCATCGCCGCCGACAACTGGTGGGCCCGTTGACGCAGTCGGGGCAGCACCTGCCGCTGCACCGCCGCCAGCACGCCGCCCATCAGCAGCGCCCCCAGCAACAGCCAGGGCGACAGCAACACAAGCACCACCAGATAGGCGATCGCCATCAGCAGGTTCACCAGCAGCTGGGCGCTGGTGGTGATCTGCTTCTCGACCGCCTCGGGCCCCAAGGTGGCATGGCTGACCAGGTCGCCCACCCGGTAGCGGCTGGCACAGGCAAAGCTGAACCGCAGAATCTGGCGGTGCAGGGCCGTGGTGATGCGGGCCCGGCAACGGGCCGCAAACAGGCCCACCGCCACCGCATTGCCGTAGCGCATCAGGCTCTGCAGTCCTTGCAACAGGACCGCCAGGGCCATGAGCACCAGAAACAACAGCGGTGATGCCAACCCCAGGCTGGCCAGCGGCTGGGGTTGGCTGCCTGTGCTGAGCAGGCGTATGGCCCCGTACATGACGGCGAGGGTCGCACCCTCACCAAGCGCATCAGCCAGATTGAGACCACCGCTGAGCGCCAACAACTTCCACTGCGAACGCGCGGTCTGCGCAATCAATTGTGAGACCGCTGTTTGAGGCCAACCCGGCCAACGCCAGCGTTGCGATGAACGGTCTACCGACCCAAAATCCAGACACTGCACGTTAGGAATCAAGCCCAGATCCTGATCTGCAGAAGCTAAGGATCAAGCCACAGGTTCAAGGCCAACTGCGATCAATGCGCGGCAACATGCAGCAGATTCAGCGAACCAAGCCAGAACCAGGGAGCAACAGCGCTGAAGGAGCGATTGCCCCTGACCAGCGTTTTTAGCCTGCCCAGGAAGCCTTGCATCTGAATGCTCTGGGCTGACCAACCCTCTCCAATGACACGCTGTATCCCACTGGAACCTCATGACCAGCAAACACCATGAACACCAACGACCAGCCCTGCTTGCTGCGGCTGCAGCGGCGGCGGTCAGCGGACTACTGGGGGGGTTGAGCCCTGCCCAGGCCCAGCCGATTGCCCTGCCGGGCGGCGGTTACAGCATGGCCTTCGATCGCAACATCGGCGACAATCCCGCCCCGGCCGGCACGCC
>CAZJIF010000008.1:27606-36595 GCA_964546045.1 uncultured Klebsiella sp.
GGCAGCACCACCATTGCCGACCCACCGGCCACCAATGGAGTTCCGGGTCCCCTGCCCCTGCTGGGGGCAGGCGTGAGCCTGGGCCTGAGCCGCCGTCTGCGGCAGCGGCTCAAGCTGGCACAGACTGCCTGCAGCCCTTGATCGGCGACCACCAGCCGTGCTGCCCGAACCCCAGCAGACCCAGGACCCGCTGACGCTGCCGGTAGTGGAGACCTTTCATTCGCTGCAGGGCGAAGGTCTTCACACCGGCCGCAGCGCCCTGTTCATTCGGCTGGGGGGGTGCGGCGTCGGCTGCAGCTGGTGCGACACCAAGCATTCGTGGCCAGCCGACCGGCACCCCCGGCAGCCGCTGACGGACCTGGCGACCGAAGCCCACGCCGCCCGCGCCGCCGGGGCCGCCTTTGTGGTGGTCACCGGTGGTGAACCCCTGCACCACGACCTGGAGCCGCTGTGCCGGGCCCTGCACCCCGCAGGCCTGCCGCTGCATCTGGAAACCAGCGGTGTCGATCCATTGAGCGGGCGGTTCGACTGGATCACCCTTTCCCCCAAACCTCACCGGCCGCCCACCGCCGAGCTGCTGGGGCGCTGCGACGAGCTCAAGCTGGTGGTCACCGCGCCGGCTGATCTGGACTTTGCCTGGGCGATGGCCCAGGCGGCCGCCCAGCAGCGCGGGGATGGGGCCGCCCCGGCGCTGCTGCTGCAACCGGTCTGGGGCAGCGAGGCAGCCCTGCAGCTGTGTCTGCAGCATGTGCGCACCCACAGCGACTGGCGCCTCAGCCTGCAGACCCACAAGTGGCTGGCGATCCGCTGATGCCGCAGAGCCCTCAGAGGGCCAGGGCGTCGCGGCTCTGGCGCTCGGCTTTCCACAGCCGCCAACGCAGCTGCACGGCCGCCGGGGCGTAGATCACGATTGGATGGCTGACCTCGTAGGGAACGACGTACGGCTTGCCGGCCATGGTCACGAACGCCTGGCGCCGGGGCTGGCCTGGGGGACAGGCCATGCGGGTCGAGGCCATGGGGCCGACGTTGTCGACGCGGAACACCATCGGCTTGTCATCGGCCAGGCGCCAATGCCGCAGCCGGCCCGAAAAGCTGTGCTGGTTGCAATCGATCTGGGCCTGCTGGCCAACGATCAGCTGCACCCGCCAATCCCGGGGCTGGGGCGACAGCGCCGGGTCGTGGGTGGGGGGCAGCACCCCTGGCAGCTGGATCACCCAGCGGCGCTCACCGGCGGCCGGGGCGGGATACCCCGACAGATCAAGCCGCGGAATCGCCGCGGCCGGCAGCGCCGCCAACCCCAGAAACGCGCTGGCGGCGGCAACGACAACGGGCCGGATCAACTCCATGGCGGCGAGGGCAGGACTCGCCCCATGTTGGTCGCATCTGTCAGCCTTGGGCCATGACCGCTTCCAGCACTGACCCGGCCAGGCCGGTGGCGATCGCCCTGCTGTCAGGCGGGCTCGATTCGGCCACCGCCGCCGCCCTGGCGATCGAGGCAGGCCACACCGTGATTGCCCTGTCGCTGGACTATGGCCAGCGCCACCGGCGCGAGCTGCAGGCCGCCACCGCCGTGGCCGCCGCCCTGGGCATCGCCGAGCATCACACCATCAGCGTGAACCTGGCGGCCTGGGGCGGATCGGCCCTGACCGACGAGCGCATCGCCGTGCCGACCCGCGGGGTCGAAGCCGGGGTGATCCCCAGCACCTATGTGCCCGGCCGCAACACAGTGTTCATCGCCCTGGGGCTCAGCCTGGCCGAGGCCCGCGGCGCGCGAACCCTGGTGCTGGGGGTGAATGCCGTCGACTATTCGGGCTACCCCGACTGCCGGCCCGACTACCTGGACGCCTTCCAGACCCTGGCCGACCTGGCAACCAAGGCCGGCCGCGAGGGCCATGGGCCCCAGCTGTGGGCGCCGCTGGTCCACTGGAGCAAAACCGAGATCGTGCATCAGGCCCTGCGGCTCGGCGTGCCGATCGACACCACCTGGAGCTGCTACAGCGGCGACGAGGCGCCCTGTGGCGTCTGCGACAGCTGCCGCATCCGCGATGCAGCGCTGATCGAGGCGGGCCGGCCCGATCTGGCCAGCAACCCCGGGGGTTGAGCCCATGGCCCCTGGCAACACCCACCAGCACCCCCTGCCCTGGCGCGATCCATGGCAGGTGGTGAACGCCGTTGCCCAGGCGCTGGGCGCCGAGGGACTGGTCTGGCTCGATGGCGACGGCAGCGACCTGGGCCGCTGGGCCCGGCTGGGGTTCAACCCACTGCACAGCGTCTGCTGCCGGGGTCTGCCGGGCAGCAGCGGCGGGCGGGACCCGTTTGCAACCCTGGCCAACCTGGCCCAGGCAGAGGGCGGCGGCGGCAGCTGGATGGGCTGGCTGGCCTACGAAGCCGGCGCCTGGGTTGAACCCGCCGCCCATTGGCGGGAACCGCCGCTGGCCCTGCTGTGGGCGGCCCAGTACAGCCACGAACTGGTGTTCGACCTGCAGCAGCAGCGCCTGTGGCTCGAGGCCGACGCTGACCAGAGCCAGCCCATGGCCGCCGCGCTGCGGGAGCTGATCAGCGCCCTGCCCCAGGGCGATCCGGCCGTGAGCGAGCCCCCGGAGGCCCACAGACTGCCCCTGCAGGACTGGCACTGGCACACCGATCCGGCCCGGTTTGCGCTCCAGGTGCAGCAGATTCGGGACTGGATTGCGGCAGGGGATCTGTTTCAGGCGAACCTGACCGCCTGCTGCCAGACGACCCTGCCGCCCGACGCCCCCGCCGGCCCCCAGGCGGCCCTGGCGCTGTACGGCCGGCTGCGCCGCCACTGCCCGGCCCCGTTTGCCGGGCTGGCGATCGGCACGGACGCCGCCGCCGGCGAGGCCGTGCTGTGCAGCTCGCCCGAACGGTTCCTGCGTCGGACTGCCACGGGGCTGGTCGAAACCCGGCCGATCAAGGGCACCCGCCCCCGCAGCGACGACCCGCTGGCCGATGCCGATGCCGCAGCCGAGCTGGTCAGCAGCCCCAAGGACCGGGCCGAAAACGTGATGATCGTCGACCTGCTGCGCAACGATCTGGGCCGCGTCTGCCAACCGGGTTCGATTCAGGTGCCCCAACTGGTGGGACTGGAGAGCTATCGCCAGGTGCACCACCTGACCTCGGTGATCGAAGGGCACCTGGAGCCGGACATCGGCAACGCGGCGTTGCTGCGGGCCTGCTGGCCGGGGGGCTCGATCAGCGGCGCCCCCAAGATCAGGGCCTGCCAGCGGCTGGGCGAGCTTGAACCGGTACCGCGGGGCCCTTACTGCGGCAGCTTGTTTCGCCTGGGGGGCGATGGCAGCCTGGACAGCAACATCATCATTCGCTCGCTGATGCTCAAGGACCGCATCCTGCGGGCCCATGCGGGCTGCGGCATCGTCGCCGATTCGGACCCCGCCGCCGAAGCCGCCGAGCTGGGCTGGAAACTGGACCCCCTGCTGCGAGCCCTGGCATGAACGTCAGCGGCGCCAGCATTGCCTGGATCAACCGCGGTGCTGCCGGGGGGTGCTGGGGGGCGCCCAACGCCCTGACCCTGCCCGCCGATGCCCGGGGTCTGCTGCTGGCCGAAGGGGTGTTCGAGACCGTGCTGGTGCTGGGGGCACGGCCCCAGCTGCTGGCGGCCCACCTGCAGCGGTGGCAGAACGGTGCCGCCCAGCTGGGCCTGGCGCCACCCCCCGCACCAGGGCAGATCGAAAGCCTGCTGCTGCAGGCGATCTCCCGCAGCGGCATCGACACCGGCGCCCTGCGGCTCAACTGGTGCCGGGGCAGCGCCCCCCGCGGACTGGCACCCCCTGAACCGCCTGGGGCCACGGATTCAGGCGAACTGTTTTGGCTGCAGCTGAGCGCCATGGCGCCCAGCTTTGAACCCGTGCGCGTGATCGTCAGCCCCAGCGAACAGCGCCAGGCGACCAGCCTGCTGAGCCGCTGCAAGAGCTTTGGTTATGGCAGCGCCCTGATCGCCCGCCGGCAGGCCCACAGGGCCGGTGCCGACGACGCCCTGCTGACCAGCAGTGCCGGAGGCCTGTGCTGCGGCACCGCGGCCAACCTGCTAGTCGAAGGCGACAACGGCTGGCTGACGCCGCCCCTGAGCAGTGGATGCCTGCCTGGAGTCATGCGTCAGCAGGCGATCGCCAGCGGACTGGTTCGGGAGGCCCCGATCAGCACGTCGGATCTGCTGGCCAGCCCCGGGGCCCTGCTGCTCAACAGCCTGGGCTGCCGGCCGATCCGCAGTCCCGAGGTCAGCGATCCCGCCGTCGAAAGCCACGGCCCCCGTATCGGCCCCCGGGCAACGGTCAACCCGGCCCAGGCCGAGCAGTTCTGGCGCCGACTCCTGGAGGAAGCCGGCGCCAGCGGACCCGATCCCGGGCCCTGAACCTCAGAAGCAGCCCTGGGTGGAGATGCGGTAGGTGAAACCGGTGGCCGCCTGATCAGCCGATGCGCCGATCTTGAAGTTCAGCTGGGTGATCGTTTTGCCGGGGTAGGCCGGGAAAGGCCCCCACATCTTGCCGGTGCCCATCGGCGGCGCAAACGAGGGATCGTTGATCACCTCCATGTTGCTGCCATCGCTGAACTTGAGATAGCCCTGAACCGGATAGGTGGCGCTCACCGACGAATTGGCGGTGAAGAAGAACTTGTAGCTGTTGTAGGGCTTGGTGACGTAAAAGTCGGTGTTCCAGTTAGGCCGTCCGAAAATGTTGCCGACGCTGATCGTCTTGGTGATGATCGGCGTCACACCATTGCCGCCGACGGGCTGCAGAAATTCGCAACGGCTCTGGGCCAGGGCAGGGGCGGTGGCACCGGCGGCCAGACCGGCCAACAGACCCGCGACCAACAGAGAGGAGGTGGAAGAACGCACGTTCAAGAAGTCAAGCGCTTCAATCCCTAGCAGCCATGCCCACCAACGGAACGGCAAACGGCCCAGCGGTCACAGACGTTGATCTTGGACCGCTGCGCCCAGAGCGCCGCCAGCCACCCACAGATGCTCCCTCAGACGCTGAGAAAGCGCTGCAGCATCTCGGGACTCAGATCACGGGTGGAACCACTGGCGACGACGCCCCCCTTCTGCATCGCGTAGTACCAATCGGATTGGCGCACGAAGCTGGCGTGGTGTTCCACCAGCAGCACCCCGATCGACGTTTCGCGCAGAATGCGCGCCACGGCGCGCTGGATATCGAGCACGACCGAGGGCTGAATCCCCTCAGTCGGTTCATCGAGCAACAGCAGCCGCGGCTTGCCCAGCAAGGCGCGGGCGATTGCCAGCTGTTGTTGCTGACCGCCCGAAAGATCGCCGCCGCGTCGGTTGAGGAAGGACTCCAGCACCGGGAACAACTCGAACACCAGCGGATCGATGTGACGGTGTCGGGCCAGGCCACCCGGCAGAGCCTCGAGCCCCAGCAGCAGGTTCTCCCTGACCGTCAATTGGGGGATCACTTCACGCCCCTGGGGCACATACCCGACGCCCCCACGGGCTCGGCGGTGGGGCGGCAGCGCCGAGATCTCCTCACCGCCCAGCTGAACGCTGCCGCTGCGCTGGCGCAACAGACCGATGATCGTTTTCAGCAGGGTGGTCTTGCCGACGCCGTTGAGGCCGATGAGGCAGGCCATCTGCCCAGGAGCGATCGAGAGATCGACGTTGCGCAGAATATGGCTCTCGCCGTAATAGACGTTGAGCCCCCGGACCTGCAGAACCGTGTCAGTCATCCGTTGAATTCCCCCTCTGTTTCAGTACCCAGATAGACCTCGATCACCCGCGCATCGCTCTGGACAACGTCCATGGAGCCTTCGCAGAGGACATGGCCCTCGTGCAACACCGTGACCGGAGCCTGCAGTTCGCGGATGAATTCCATGTCGTGCTCGATCACCAGCACGGTGTGATCCCCCGCCAGGCTGCGCAGCAAGGTGCCAGTGAGTTCGGTCTCCTCATCGGAGAGACCGGCCACCGGCTCATCGACCAGCAGCAGTTCAGGATCCTGGGCCAAGAGCATGGCGATCTCGAGCCACTGTTTCTGACCGTGGGAGAGGCTGCCGGCCTGTTGGGCCGCATGCACCTCGAGGCCGACCACCGCCAGCAGCTCCTGCACCCGATGCCGCTGGGTGTTGCTGAGCCTGCCGAACAACAGGGTCAACGGATCATGGCTCCCCTTGACCGCCAGTTCCAGGTTGCGCCGCACGCTGAGGTTCTCGATCACCCGCGGGGTCTGGAACTTGCGGCCGATGCCCAGCCGGGCGATGCGGTGCTCGGGGATGCCGACCAGCGAACGCCCCTTGAACAGCACATCCCCCTTGGTGGGACGCACCTTGCCGGTGATCACGTCGAGAAACGTGGTTTTGCCCGCCCCGTTGGGACCGATCACCGCACGCAGGTCACCGGGCAGCAACTGCAGGTTCAGATCGTTGAGCGCCCAGAAACCATCAAACGACACGCTGACACCGCGCAGCTCCAGCAAGGGAGCTGCCGCTGCCGCTGCATCCGTGGTCGGGGAATGGTCAGCGTTCATGGCGCACCTCCTTCCATCTCTGCTTTTTCGGCCTGCACTGTGGGATCGAGCTCGAGGTCGGGATAGGTGGCCACAACAGGCGGCTGGATGAACAGGGCCCTGATCCGCCCGGGGCCCCCACTGCGCCACCAGCCCACCAGGCCGTCGGGCAGAGCGGTCACCACCAGCAGGAACAGACCGCCCTGGATGAACAGCCAGGTTTCGGGCAGAGCTTCGCTGACCAGACTCTTGGCGTAATTGATGAGCACGGCACCCAGCACGGCGCCGATCAGGGTGCCCCGACCGCCGACCGCCACCCAGATCACCATCTCGATCGAGAAGGGAACCGCCATGAACTGGGGACTGACGATGCCCGACTGCACGGTGTATAGGGCGCCGCTGACCCCTGCCATGGCACCGGCCACCGCAAACACCAGGGTCTTGTAAACCGTTGTGTTGTAGCCGGTGAAGCGCAACCGCGGTTCGTCATCACGAATCGCGATCAGGGCATCACCAAAGCGACCGCGTGTCAGCCAGCGGCAAAGCAGATAAGCGGCGATCACCAGAACCACCGTCAACCAGAACAAATTGCGCTGCATCGCATCACTGCCCACCAACTGACCCAGCAAGCGAGCGGTGTCGGTCTTCAGGCCGTTGGTGCCATTGATCAACTTCTGCTGGCCGTTGAAAAAGTTGAAGAAGACCAACAGGGCGGCCTGGGTGAGGATCGAGAAATAGACCCCCTTGATGCGGTTGCGGAAGACCAGATAACCGAGAACTCCCGCCACCAGTGCCGGCAACACCCAGATGCACAGCAGGGTGAACAGCGGCGAGCTGAAGGGCTGCCAGAAGGCGGGAAGGCTCTTGACGCCGTAAAGACCGAAGAATTCAGGCAATTCACCGGGAGCCAGGGAACCCAGCTGCAGATGCATGCCGAGGGCATAACCACCAAGAGCAAAGAAGATTCCCTGTCCCAGGCTCAGCAGACCGGTAAAGCCCCAGATCAGGTCGATGCCAAGAGCGACGATTCCCAGGGACAGGAAGCGCCCCAGCAGATTGAGCCGGAACGGAGGCAGCACCACCGGTAGCAGCAACGCCGCGATCACGATCAGCAGCCAGGGAAGGATGCGCCTGAGGGTGCGGGCCGACAACAGATCAGCCATGGCTCAGGCCTCCACCAAACGGCCCTTCTGCGGGAACAGACCGGCGGGTCTGAATTGCAGGAAGACGACAATCAGAGCAAACACCAGCACCTTGGCCATTGAGGTGGTGGCAAAAAAGGTCACCAGTTCATGAAGAACCGGGGGCATGGCGGGCCAGACCAGCAGCAGGGAACCTGAGCCGACGATGTAGCTGAGCACACCGATGCCCAGGGCCGCTACCACCGTGCCGACCAGCTTTCCAACTCCGCCCAGCACCACCACCATGAAGCAGTCGACGATGTAGTTACCGCCAAGGTTGGGGCCCACCGATCCCAGCAGGGTCACGGCCACTCCGGCGACGCCTGCCAGACCAGACCCAACCAGAAAGGTCAGGGCATCCACGGTTTCGGTGGGAATGCCGAGGCAATCGCTCATCGAACGGTTCTGGGTTACGGCGCGAATGCGCATGCCCCAGACGCTCTTCTGCAGAAACCAGATCACCGCCGCCAGGGCGATCGCCGTCAGGGCAATGATGAACAAGCGTGCGGCCGGCATGTTCAGAGCCCCGAGATCGATCGAACCCCGCAACCACTGCGGGGCCGTGACGTCGATGTTGCGGGCGCTGAACCAGGGCTGATCGAGAACCCGGACCTGACCCAAGAGCGAGGCGATCACCACGCCGAGCAGACCAGAAGCGACCCAACTGCCCACCCCCAGCACGGGACTCCAACGCTGGCGCCATAACGCAGCGGGCGTGAACCGGGGCAACAACAGACCCACGGCCACCGCGACGATCAGCCCGATTGCAAAGGCGCTGCTGACCGAGCGCACGAACTGCTGCAGGATCAGGCTGACGCCCCAGGTGGCGAGCAGGGTCTCGAGAGGCCGGCCATAGAGACGACGAATCACAGTCTTTTCCAGCAACAGTCCGGCCAGACCGCTGACAACGAACGCCACTGGAATCGCAATCAATATGTAGATCGGAAACAGGGCTTCTAAGGGACCATCCTTGAACAGGTTCTGCACCACAAAGGTGGTGTAGGCACCCAGCATCATCAATTCGCCGTGGGCCATGTTGATGACACCCATCAGCCCGAAGACCACAGCCAGTCCCAAGGCGGCAAGCACCAGCACCGAACCGATGGCCAGGCCGTTAAACAATGTGTCGTAGAGAAGATCCATCAGGACCTGCAAAGGAGAAAAAAAGGGGGACTGAATCGCCCCCCTGAACAAAGCAAATCAAAGCGCCTTGACGGGATCCCGTGGGATCACATCTTGAACTTGACGGCGTCATGAAGCTTCTGCGTCCAATCGCAGGTGTAACCCTTGGTCTCAGGCACGTACTGGTTCCAG
>CAZJIF010000009.1:0-36473 GCA_964546045.1 uncultured Klebsiella sp.
GGCGGTGTTCCACGGCGCCTCGATCGAATCCACGCTGTAGAAGCTGCTGCCGTTGGCACTGTTGTAGCGGACGTCGTCGAAGACGAAAAATTCGGGCTCGGGGCCGAAATAGGCGGTGTCAGCAATGCCGGTGGTGCCCAGATAATCAAGAGCCTTTTGGGCCAGGGCACGGGGGCAGCGGGCATAGGGTTTGCCACTGCGGGGCTCCTGAATCGAGCAGATCAGACTCAGGGTTTTGTGGCTGTAGAAGGGATCGATCCAGGCGGTATTGGGGTCGGGCACCATCGCCATGTCCGATTCGTTGATGGCCTTCCAGCCGCGAATCGATGAACCGTCAAAGGCCACGCCACTGCTGAAGGCATCGGCGTCGATCAGGTCCTGGCAGACGGTCAGGTGCTGCCACTTGCCATGAAGGTCGACAAATTTCAGATCGACCAGTTCGATCCCTTCGTCCTTGATCTGCCGGAGTACGTCCTGGGCTGTTTTGGCCATGACACGGAAAAGCGGTGATGCCGCGCCGCTGGCGGCGTGGCACGGACCGTACGGATCAGCCCTGGCCGGTTTTTGTATCGGTGGTAACCGTTTGCCCGGTTGCGCGCCCATTCCAGAAGGCGGACAGGGTGCCCGGTGCGTTGCGTAACCGTTTCTGTCAATTGGCCCAGATCGCCGCCCGCACCTGGGTTTTGTCAATTCAGCGGTGCTACGTTCGCAGCGCTGCAGCGACCTGTTCGTTCCGCCATGCGCGATGCCATCACCGGTCTGATCGGCCGCTATGACCAGCTCGGTCGGTACCTGGATCGTGACGCGATCGACCGCATGAATGGTTACTACGCCGAAGCCTCGGCTCGGCTCGCGGTCGTTGAGCTGATCAACCGGGAGGCCGCCGAGATCGTGCGCGAAGCAGCGCAACGTCTGTGGATTGCCGATCCTGAGCTGATCCTCCCCGGAGGCAATGCCTACACGACCCGCCGGTTGTCCGCCTGCCTGCGGGACATGGACTATTTCCTCCGTTACGCCAGTTACGCCCTGGTGGCTGATGACGTCACCATGCTCAACGAGCGTGTGCTCAACGGCCTCGACGACACCTACAAGAGTTTGGGCGTGCCCACCGGCCCAACGGTCCGCAGCATTGCCTTGCTGGCTGATGTGGTGTGTGAGAAAGCCGGTGAAGCGGGCATCACGGCTGGCGACCTCTGGATTCGCCAACCGTTTGAGCACCTTTGCCGCGGCCTTGCCGCCAGTGATGTGAGGGCTCGCTGAGCGGCCTTTTAGTCTCCACACAACGCCACGGCCTGTTCCCTTGCCTTCCCCTGTGCTGCCTCCAGTTCAGTCCGCCCATCGCCTGACCCTCGATCCGATCGAGACCCCGTCACGGCTGTTGTTGGGTCCAGGCCCCTCCAATGCCCACCCGACCGTGCTGGAGGCCCTGAGCCGAACCCCGATCGGGCACCTTGATCCGCTCTATGTGGAGCTGATGGGTGAGGTGCAGGAGCTGCTGCGTTATGCCTGGCAGACCGACAACCGGCTGACCATCCCCATGAGCGGCACGGGAAGCGCCGCCATGGAAGCCACGCTGGCCAACACGATTGAGCCGGGTGACACGGTCCTGGTCGCTGTCATGGGCTATTTCGGCCTGCGACTGGCTGACATGGCCGGGCGTTACCGGGCCAATGTGGTGACGATCGAGAAGCCCTGGGGTGAGGCCTTCACCCTGGCCGAGCTCGAGCAGGCAGTGACCACCCATAAGCCGGCGATTCTGGCGATGGTTCACGCCGAAACATCAACAGGGGTCTGTCAGCCCATGGAGGGCATCGGCGACCTCTGCCGTGCGAACGATTGCCTGTTGCTGCTGGACACCGTCACCTCGCTTGGCGGTGTGCCCCTGTTCCTGGACGAGTGGAAGGTCGATCTGGCCTATAGCTGCAGTCAAAAGGGTCTCAGCTGCCCTCCGGGCCTGGGTCCTTTCACCATGGGCCCCAGGGCTGAGGCCAAGATGATGGGTCGCAGTGGCAAGGTGCCCAACTGGTACCTCGACGTCACCCTGCTCAATCAGTACTGGGGCAGTGATCGGGTCTACCACCACACAGCCCCGGTCAACATGAATTTCGGCATGCGCGAGGCGTTGCGCCTGCTCGCCGAGGAAGGACTCGACGCAGCCTGGGCCCGCCACCGCAGCAATGCCGAACGCCTCTGGGCCGGTCTTGAGCGTCTTGGCCTTGAACTGCATGTGCCGGAGCACCTGCGGCTGCCCACGCTCACGACCGTACGCATTCCCGAGGGTGTCGATGGCAAGGCCTTCAGCCTGCATCTGCTGAACACCCAAGGCATTGAAGTCGGGGGCGGACTCGGCGCTCTGGCCGGCAAGGTCTGGCGTATCGGGCTGATGGGCTTCAACAGCCAGCCCGACAACGTGGATCGCCTGCTGGACCTGTTCGCCTCCGAACTGCCCCGGTTCAGGCCATCGGCGCAATCGGTCTCGGCCGCCGTCGCTGTCTGAACCACTGCCCCAGCTGAGCGGAGGCAGCCTGCGCCAGGATCCCGGTGCGAACCTCCAGATGATGGTGAGCACTGGGATCGGTTGCCAGGTTCAGGCAGCCGCCCAAGGCACCCCGCTTGGGATCCGGCGCCCCATAGACCACCCGCCCCACCCGTGCCTGGATCAGGGCTCCTGCGCACATGGGGCAGGGTTCAAGCGTCACCAGCAGCGTGCAGTGGTTCATCCGCCAGTCCCCAAGAACGCGGGCGCCCTGTTGAAGAGCTTTTAGCTCGGCATGGCCGAGCGGATCGGCGTGGCCCGCGCGCGTGTTGCTGCCCCAGCCAATGCAGCGCAGCCGCTCGTCCAGCAGTGCAGCGGCCACTGGCACCTCACCGCAGCGACCAACCTGGTCAGCCCGACGCAGGAGCCTTGCCATCCACAACTCCAGCTCGCTGTCGCGGGCCCGGGGGAGGACGGGTCGCTCTGGTGCCATGAAAACCGTTGCCATGAACCTGGCAGGTGACAATGGGATCTTTGCAGCGTCTGCCGTTGGCCCTTGCGCCCCCAGCCCCTTGGGCCAGCGACGCCCTGCCCTTTGCCAGTCCTGAGCAGCTCGATCCCGAACTGCAGGATCTGTTGCAAGCAGCCTCGCACTTGTTGTGCACCTGGTTGGGCACGGCAGCCCAGCGCTCACCCCTGCCAACCCTGGGGCTCACCCCAGCCGTGGCACCGCTGGCTCAAGGTCTGAGCGGCACAGCGTTGCTGGCCGATCTGCAACAGGTGATGGAGGGGGCCTACAACCCCAACCATCCCGGTGCCCTGGCCCATCTGGATCCACCACCCCTGCCGGGCTCGATCGTTGCCGAACTGGTCTGTGCAGGACTGAACAACAATCTGCTGGCCGAAGAGCTGTCGCCCAGCCTGACCCGGCTGGAACGCAGCCTTTGTGCCTGGATGGCCGAAGCCATCGGCCTGCCAGCTGGCAGCGGTGGGGTGCCCGCCAGTGGGGGCACCCTTTCAAATCTGACGGCCCTGGTCGTGGCCCGGCAGCAGCGGGGCTTGCAGGGGTGTGCCGAGGCGGTGGTCCTGGCCAGCAGCGACGCCCATGTCTCCCTGGCCAAGGCCCTGATGGTGATGGGGCTGCCGAGCACGGCGCTGCGCTGCCTGCCGGTTGATCAGTGGGGTCGGATGCGGACCGATGCCCTGGCTGACCAGCTCGACACCTGCCAACGCCAGGGTCTGCCCGTGCTCGCTGTCGTAGCCACCGCTGGCACCACCGTTTGTGGGGCTGTCGATCCGCTCGAGCCGATTGCCAACCTCTGCCACCGTCACGGCGTCTGGCTGCATGTGGATGGGGCGATCGGCGGCGTCTATGCCCTGGATCCCGGCCATGCCCCAAGGGTCAGGGGCCTTGCTGGTGCCGATTCGATCACGGTGAATCCCCAGAAACTGCTGGGGATCACCAAGACCTCCTCGTTGCTGCTGCTGGCCCAACCGCAGCTGCTCGGTGAGGTCTTTGCCACTGGCCTGCCCTACATGGAGACCAGTTGGGGTGGCCGTCACGGAGGCGAATGCGGCTTGCAGGGAACACGGCCAGCCGAAGTCCTGAAATTGTGGCTGGGACTGCGTCAGCTGGGTCAGAGCGGCATTCGTGCCGTTCTGGATGGGGCCATGGAACGCACGTCCAGGCTGGTGGCCCTGCTGCAGCCGCTTCAGGGCCTGGCTGTGAAGGGGGGTGATCTGCACCTGCTGGCGATGACACCCGTCGGCCTTTCGGTGGAGGAGGCCGACCGCTGGAGCCAGGCCACCCGACAGCAGCTGCTCTCGGCTCAGTTGATGCTGTCCCGCCCGCTCTATCAAGGGCGCCACCATCTCAAGGCGGTGCTGGGCAATCCCCACACCCGCCCCGAGCAGCTCGATCAGCTGGCTGCGATTGTGGCGGGCAGTCTGCCGTGCAAGCCATGACCCAATCCCGTGGACGCTGGGTGGCCCTGGTCACTGGAGCCCTGTCGGTGCTGATCGGTGTGGCCTATTTGGTGTTAATCACCGTGCTCGATAGCCGCGGCCCCCTGCAACCGCCACCGCCTGAGGCGCTCGGTTTCACGGGCGCGGACGGCGGCGGGGTGGCAGTTGTTTCTCCTGTTGCCGTCGCAGCGGCTCCACCACCCGGCTGAATGCCGTCTCCAGAAAACGGCGCAGATCGGCCTCCCGCCGGCTGAGGTCGAACTGGCGCTGGACCACATCCTGCATGCCCCCGTCACCCCAGGTCTGGTCCTGGGCGAAATAGGTGACAAAACTGAGTCCAGCCACCCGGGTCAACCAGGCGCCGGTGGCGGCTTGGAGGACCCGACCGACGAGCAGGCTGGGCAGACTCAGGCTGAGGCTGGTGCTCAGAAGGCTGACCCCGCCCTTGACCAGTCCGAGACCGGCCAGGGTGCGCCCCACCGACATGGCCAGGTCCTGGGCACTCTGCCGGCTGAGCTGGACCCCATAGACCCGGGCGATCTCGACCACCATCTGGGCATTGACGGCAGCTGTGCCAAGGAGGTCGAGTCCCGGTAAGGGGGTCACCGCCAGCACCCCGGCACAGGTCCACATCGTGCGCTCGACAATCGCCTCGGCATCCTGCTGGCGCTGTCTGGCCAACAGAGAACGGCTGGCGTCACTGAGACGGCGGGACTGCAACAACAGGTTGTCGGCGATCAGCTCCTCGCCGTCCTGGTGCAACACCGCAGCGATGCGTCGGACCAGGGCATCCACTTCGGGGCCCGGTTGCAGCGGCTGGCCGCCGGGCCTTGGGATCGTCTGCGGGGCGGCGCTCACAGGGATCACATCAGCACCCTGGAGCCTGCCACGGGAGCGCTGGCGGAGCAGGTCCAGCAGCTTTGATTCCTCCTGCTCGCCGCGTAGATCGCATTTGTTCAGCACCAGCAACAGGCGCTTGCCCAGGGCCGCGAGGGTCTGAAACACCTCAAGCTCGGCCCTGCGTAGATCACCATCCACAACCAACAGCAACAGGTCAGCTTTGGAGGCCTGTTCACGGGCAGCACGTTCCCGCGACTGGCCGTCACTGCCGCTTTCCAGAATTCCCGGGGTGTCCACCAGCCAGATCGCCCGTTCCAGTCCGCGCAGACGCAGCCGATACCGCTGACTGGCGGCCGTTGAACCCATGGCGGCACCAACCTCACCGACCAGCTCCCCGAGCAGGCTCCGGATCAGCGAGGTCTTGCCGACCGAACCGGCTCCAAGCACCACCAGCACCAGGTCGCCACGCTCAAGCTGCTGCGTCATGCGCTGCCGTTCCTGCTGCAGGAGCTGCCGCTCGACCTGATCGCGGACCTGCTCCAGGGTCTGGTCGATGGCGGCCAGGTTCTGCCGGGCTGCGTCGCGCCTGTTGGCAGCGGCTTCGGCCTGGACGCCGGAGCGCGTGACACCCCGTTGAAGCCAGCTCTGCAGCCATGGCCAGGCCAGTTGCAGCAACAGCGCAGCCATGGCCAGCAACAGCAGACCCACGACTGGTCCCACGAGCCCGTAGGGCAAGACGGCAGAGAGTTGCCAGATCAACTGGTTGACCGTCTGCAGGACGACGCCCACGGCCACGAGAGCGCCCAACAGCAGCGCCAGAGCCAGCCACAGCCGCCTGCGGTTGTTCAATACTCAGCCCCCGGATGCGGCGATGATCTCGTTCCACAGCCCTGCCGCAAGGGCGCTGCTGGCCTGGGTGGGGCTGTTGTCATCGTTGCCCAGCCAGATGCCGATCACCCAATGGCGGGCTGGATCAAAGCCGACGAACAGCAGGTCGCGCCCGTTGTTGGTGGTGCCGGTTTTGCCCCCTTCACCGCCGCCGCGATAGGCAGCTCGGCCAGTCCCCCGCGCCACAACGGCCTGCAGCATGGAACGCAGCTGGCTGCTGGCGCGTTCGGTGACGGCACGCCGACCCGGATTGGCCAGCGCCGGGGCCTGGCTGGCAGCCTCTCGGCAGCGGCGATCAGCCAGGCCCTGGCAGCTCTCGGCGTCATGGAGCCGGCGGATCGTGCGCGGTCCATGCCAGATGCCACCGTTGGCGATTGCCCCGTAGGCGGCCGTCAGCTCCAGCAGGGTCAGTTCGCTCTGCCCCAGCGCCAATCCAGGAACCGGGTTGAGGGGGCTGCTGATGCCCAGGTCCCTTGCCTTCTGCACCACGGCGTCGAGGCCGACGCGCCGGCTCAGGCGCAGGGCTGCGGTGTTGCTGCTGCTGGCCAATGCCGCTGTCAGGGTCAGGTTCCCGCGACAGGTGCTCGAATAAACCATTCCACCCCAACCCAGGGGTGCGCAGCTGATGCTCGATTCCGGTCCCAGGCCGCGCTCGAGGGCCAGAGCAAACGGGACAAGCTTGAACGCGCTGCCGGGTTGCCTGAGGGCCATGGACGCCCGGTTGAACTGGCTGGTGCGGTAGTCACGACCTCCAGCAATCGCCAGGATGCCGCCATTGCGGCTGTCGAGAACGACCACCGCCCCCTGGTTGACCCCCAGGGCGGCGCTGCGCAGCAACCGCTGCCGCAGCAGCGCTTCGATGCGTTGCTGCAGGGCCAGGTCAAGGTGGGTGTCAATCAGGTAATTGCCCTGTTCAGCGGCGTCCTGCCCCACGAGCCGTTCCAGGTCTCGCCGCACCTGATCGGTGTAATAGGGCGCTCCCCGCAGGGCCGGATTGCTGCGGCAGGCCTGGGGGTTGATCACAATCGGCGTGCGACGGGCGCGGCGGGCCCGATCAGCGCTGATGCGTCCGGTTGCTGCCATTTTGTTCAACACCTGGTTGCGCGCGTCCAGCGCGGCCTGGGGGTCGATGCAGGGGTCGTAGCCGTTGGGTGAGGGCAACAGCCCCACCAGCAGGGCGGCTTGCTCAAGGGTGAGCCCACCGGCCGAGATGCCGAAATAGTGCTGGGCCGCGTCTTCAAACCCCCAGCCCACCCCCAGATAGACCCGGTTCAGATAACTGAGCAGCAGATCCCGCTTGCTGTAACGGGCCTCCAGTTGCAGCGCCACCAGCAGTTCGCGCCATTTGCGCTCCAGTGTTTCGCCATCCCCCACCTCATCGGGGTACAGGCTGCGGGCCAGCTGCTGGGTCAGGGTGCTGCCGCCCTGCAGCACCCGCCCCCCCAGCAGGTTGGTGACCAGTGCCCTGGAGGTTCCGATCGGGTCGACCCCGGGATGCCACCAGAAACGGCTGTCCTCACTCGCCAGCAGGGCCTGAATCAGCACGTCGGGATAGGCACTCAGCCCCGGGAGTTCGCGATGCCGCAGGGTGTCCAGGCTGCTGACGGCCCTGCCTTGCCGGTCGTAGATGGCCAGAGGACCACGCACCGTCGCCAGGCTGCCCCTGATCGGCATCTGGGCAACCGACAGCAGCAGCAGTCCGGCCCCAAGGCCAAGGGAGCCGATGATCAGCCAACCGACGCCACGGCGCAGCATCTGCAGCTCAGGCTGTGGGGGGGCGCTGAAGCGCAGTTCGGGCAGGCCGGGCTGGGAGAGCGGACCAAGGCGGATGGTGTCGCCGTCATCGAGTAGCAGTTGTTGCACCCTGCGCCCCTGCCACCACAGCCCGTTGGTGGAGCCGGCGTCACGCAGCAGCCAATGGCTGCCACGCTGCTCCAGCCAGGCATGCAGACGACTGACCGCTGTGTGATCAATGGTGATCTCGCAGGCGTCGTCCCGGCCGATGCGGTAGCTGCCGCTGATCAACGATTGCCGGATCGTGGATCCACCGGGACCATCGATCAGCAGTAGGGGGCAAGGGGGATGGAGCCAGCGCCGCCAGCGGGATCGCAGGCTCTGCTGCAACCGTTCAAGCGTCTGTGGAACCATGCTGCCTCAGCAGATCCAGAGCGAAACTCACCACTGCCAGGTTGATCGCCACGTCGGCCAGGTTGAACACCGGAAAGTGAATCGGCACCAGGGCCAGAAAGTCGACGACCGCTCCCAGCCTCCAGCGGTCCAGCCCATTCCCCAGGGTCCCTCCCAGCAGAAGCCCGGCAGCGAGCAGCTGCAGAGCCCGTCCATGGCGCAACCGCAGGATCCAGACCACCAGGATCAAGGCGACGCCAGCACTGATCAAGGCCAGAACCTGGGTCGCACCACTGAACAGGCTGAATGCCGCCCCCCGGTTGTAGACCAGCTCGAGCTGGATCAAGCCTGGCACCCAGCCCCGGCTGGAGCCAACAGTCAGGGCTGACGTGGCCCAGCCCTTGCTGATCTGATCGAGCAACAGGACACCAGCCGCGATCGCCAGACTCGCCAGCTTGCAGCGCTTCGAAGCGTTCATGGCGACAGTTTGAGCCCACGGCGCAGAACCAGCGCCAACACCGCCGCCGCACAGCAGAGCAGCAACTGGCCGGGTAACGGCGCCAAGCTGTAACTGACCACGGTCTGGGCGAGTCCCTGGGGCCAGCGTCCAGCCAGACCGCCCAACAGCAGATTCAGCAATCCGCACAGCTGCAGCACCAGCAGTCCGCCGAGGCTGGCACCCAGCAATTTGAGCAGTGCGTCCATTCCGCTCTGGCGGGCCAGCCGGCCTGTCAGCCAGGCTGCGGGAATGAAGCCCACCAGGTAGCCGAACCCGGGATCCAGCAGGTAGCCGACACCGCCCCCACCCTGAAACACCGGCAACTGAAACAACCCCAGGCTGAGATAGGCAACCGCGGCCAGCATGGCGCTGCGAGGTCCGCCGACCAGGGCCGTCAGCAGCAGAGCTGGCACCTGCAGGGTCATTGGCAGCGGCAACACCTGCACGCCGCCCTGGGGATCCGGTACAGGCAGGGCGGCGCTCACCAGACCCCCGGCCAGGATCAACATCAAGCCGGCAAGGGCGCCGCTCCAGGTGGCTATGGCACGCAAGCTGAGCATCGTCAGGCAATGACCGCCATCCTGCAGCAGGTAAGGTCCGGCAACCAGCGCT
Organism: uncultured Klebsiella sp.; assembly: GCA_964546045.1. GTDB lineage: Bacteria > Cyanobacteriota > Cyanobacteriia > PCC-6307 > Cyanobiaceae > RGUW01. The sequence continues at coordinate 9,408 of CAZJIF010000009.1, forward strand.
TGTGGGAACCGTGATCGACGAACCGGCGCCGTTCGCGGTCGGAGATGGGGTTCAGCTGAACCAGCAACCCCCCTATCTCAAGACTGCTGATCCGATGCCGATGCTCAGGCCGGCTGATCTGATCGGGCTCGACGAGGTCGGCCAGGTGGTCGGCCTGCGGGCAGCCCATCAGCTGGCCGTCCGCTTTCGCCGGGGCACGTTTCTGCTGGAGGCGGCCCTCCTCAGACGGATCGATCCCGGTTGAGCGGATGACGGCGCCAGGCCTGGGCTGCGGCCTGGAGACCGTCCCTGGGCCCGCACAGGCTCAGCTGTGGTACGGCCAGGCTGCGCCGAGCCGCCTTCTGCAGCGCGTCGCTGGTCAGGGTTGCGGCGCGTGTGAGGCAATCCGCGATGAAGGTCGAACCAAGACCAAAACCCAGCAGCAGAGCCTCGCGATCGGCGACCTGACCGCAGGTCTGACGTCCCATCGCCTCCTGTCCCAGGTATTTCGCCTTGGCCAGAGTCAATTCGTCGCTGGACAGCGGCTGCTCGAGCATCCGTTGCCATTCATCCAGCATGGCTGTACAGGCTTCGGCGGCACGCTCTGCATTGGTGGACAGATGCCAGATGAAGGGGGTGGCACCGCGGCGGGCCGGCATGTGAACACCCACGTCGTAGGCCAGACCGCGCTCCTCTCGCAGGGTGATGAACAGGCGACTCGACATCCCCAGTCCCAGGTGGGCCTGAAGCAGGCGCAACGGCAGGTTGTCGGCATCGGCCAGCGGGACCGTCGTGCAGCCGAGCATCAGCACAACCTGCTCGGTGTCCTCCTCGATCAGCGATAACGGTGAACCGCTGACTGCGGTCTGCTGATCCAACGGTTGGCCCGGGGGCTCGACCCGCCAGGGATTGCGGCTGATCGACGTCTCCAGGGCGTCGCGTGCGGCCGCGCTCAGACGGCCGGCGATCACAAGGGCGGCCCCCCGCTGGCCCAGTTGAACCAGCTGCCGTGCCAGGTCAGGCCGTTGCAGGGGTTCCAGTTCTGCGGCGATCCCCAGGGGGTCGTGTCCGTAGGGGCCCTGGCCGTAAAGCTGGTGCCGCAGCGCTTCGTGGCACAGCTGGAAGGGGTCCTCCCGCTGGCGTTGCAGGGCCTGAAGGTTGAGTTGCCGTTCGATGGCGATCTGCGCCGGCTCCAGGGTCGGACGGCTGGCCATTTGCACCAGCAGCGGCAACAGCACGGTGGCGTCCTCGCTGGCGCATTTGAGACTGATCACCAGGCTGTCCTCACCCGCTTCGGCGCGCAGGGCCGCGCCCCGACCCTCGACCAGATCGGCCAGGGCATCGGCATCCAGATCACCGCAACCCCGGGTCAGCAGTCCGGCAAGCAGTTGGTGAAGTCCCCGTTGATCGCCGGGATCGGCGCTGCTGCCACCCGCGATCCACAGCCGGGCCGCCAGCAGGCCTGGCGAGCGATGGTCATGGGAGCTGAGCAGGAGCCCACCGCTCAGCTCCTGCCTGGTCCATGGGGTCGTGTTCATGCCGGCACCGCTTCGAGCACGCAGGCCCGCGCCGGATCCAACAGCGCAAAACTCTGTTGCAGTTGGAGGGCATCGACCCCCCGCAGGGCCCGCAAGGGATCGTTGAGATCGCTGGGGCGACGCCACAGCGACCCATTGCCGATCACGCCGGCGATGCCGGCTGCAGCTTCCAGTCCGAACCGGTACCCATTGGCGACCAGTTTTCGGCCCCGGTCGAGTTCAGCCCCGGACGGCAGCTTCTGTTGAACATCCTCGAGCACCCGTTCGATCTGCAGACGCACCAGCGGCAGGTCGGCGGGATCGCAGACCGCTTCGAGCAGGGCCAGGCTGCCGCACTCGAGAACCTGCAGATCGAGATCGATGCTCTCAACCAGCCTGAGCTCCTCACGCAGCCGGGCCACCAGACGGCTACGCCGGCCCTCGGCCAGCAGGCTGGTGGCCAGATCCATGGCCGCCACTGCCTGGCGGTCTGATGCACCTGGCAGCGACCAGGCCATCAGCAGCCGCGCTGCTTCGAGGCGGGCAAAGGGGCGGCGATGCTCGCCAGCTTGCAGCTGCAGCAGCGGCGGCGGCGGCACGGCGGTGGTGTGGGGCAGCGTGCCAAGAGGGGACCGTTCCAGATGCTCGAGCAGGGTCTCCAGCTGGACCTGTTCGAGGGGTCCGCTCAACGCCAGGACACAGTGTTCGGCGCCATAGAGGCGCTGTTGAAAGCTGCGCATGGTGGCCGCTGTATGCCCTTCGAGCTGGTCCCGTTCGCCGAGAATCGCCCGTCCATAGGGATGGGCGCCACATCCGAGCTGCAGCAACGTCTGCAGGGCCATCTCATCGGGTTGGTCCTGGCTCTGGGCCAGTTCCTCCAGCACAACCTGTCGTTCCAGTTCCAGATCCGCCTGGGCCAGTCGGGGTCTGAGCACCAGATCCAGGAGCAAGTCACAGGCCTCGGCCATCGCCGCAGGCGGTACCAGCACGTGGTAGTGGACATCATCAAAGCCCGTCGCGGCGTTGCTGTTGCCGCCAAGGGCTTCGATCTGCAGGTCAAAGGCCCCGGCCGGCAGGCGGTCACTGCCCTTGAACACCATGTGTTCCAGAAAGTGGGCCATCCCGCTTTCCTCTGGGGTTTCAAAGGCGCTGCCTGCCCGGCACCACAGGTCAAGGCAGATCAGGGGTGCTTCGGGCAGGTTCAGGCTGACCACCTTCGCCCCCGAGCCCAGCCTCTGGCTGTGCACGGCCTCGAGGCCCTCGAGTAGGGGTGTCGGGGCAATCGGTGACACGGACAGACCCATGGCAGGATCTGCATTCTGCTGGGCGCCGCGCCGATGAGCCTTCATCCGCTGATGGAATCGCTGGCCGCCTGCATCCGTCAGCGCTGGCAGGGTCTCAGCGGACTGACCCCGTTGCCGCTTGCGCCCGACCTCGAGGAGATCAGTGGCAGTCTCGATGGCGAGGCCCTGTTCATTCGCAATGAGCTGGCGGCGGCCCGGGGTTTGCGCAAATTGCACCTCGAAACCGCTCGCCTCGGCGCGGGGCTGCAGATTCTGCATTGCGTCTTCTTCCCCGATCCCCGTTTCGACCTGCCGGTGTTCGGTGCCGATGTGGTTGCCTCGCCAGCCGGGGTCTCGGCCGCCATCGCTGACCTGTCGCCCACGAGGGAGCGCCTGCCAGCTGCTATCGATGCAGCCCTGGCGAGCAGGCCTTGCTTTGCCTTTCGCCAGCGACGCGACCTGCCCCCCTGGGGCTCGATCTTCTCGCCACACGTCTGTTTCATCCGACCCGATGGGGTCGATGAGGAGCAGGGATTCATCGACTGGGTCGACACCTTGCTGGACGTGCTGAGCGAGGCGATTGCAGCTGGTGTGCCCGACCCCGCAGAGGCCCCCGCTACGGTTGAACGCTGGCACGGTCAGCTCGGCTATTGCAGACAGCAGAAACGCAACGACAAGACCCGGCGGGTGCTCGAGAAAGCGTTCAACCCGGCCTGGGCCGACCGCTACATCGAAGACCTGCTGTTCGACGATCCGCCGGCGCTGTGACTTCCTTTTTCCGCACATGGCCCCGCAAGGTCTGGTGGTCCTTGGGCGCAGCTGTGGTGGTCGTTCTGGCGATCAGCTTGCTGCGACCGCAGAACAAACCCAGCACCGTGGCCACGGCACCTGGGGATCCGGCCACGGCGCGCAACCAGGCTCCCGCCTCCCCGGTCGGTGCCGGCGTCGCTGCCCTGGGAAGGCTGGAGCCCGCGGGGGATGTTCGAACCCTCGCCGCCCCAGCCGGGGGCATGGGGGTCAGCCCCAGGTTGTCCGAGCTCTATGTGCGCGAGGGAGACCTGGTGCGCCGCGGCCAGGTGCTGGCCAGCTTTGACAACCGTCCGGGGTTGCTGGCCCAGCGCCAGTTGTTGCTGACCCGGATTGCTGCACTGGAGACCCAGTTGCGCATTTTTGAGGGTCAGATGCGCCGCTATCGAGGCCTCACCCGGTCGGGTGCCAATCCGGCCGGTGATCTGGATGATCGTGAGATCCAGCTCTCCGACAAACGGGCCCGTCTGAGCGAGGCCAGGGCCGAGCTGACCAAACTGGAGACGGAGCTGGCGTTGTCGCAGCTGCGTTCGCCCATCGACGGGCTGGTGCTGCGCGTCGTTGCCCAGCCTGGTGAGCGCCCCAACGGCAACGGCATTCTCGAGGTTGGCGCCAACCAGACCATGGAGGCTGTCGCCGAGGTCTATGAAAGCGACATCAGCAGGGTTCGCCTGGGTCAGCGGGTCCGTCTCGAAAGCGAGAGCGGTGGGTACAAGGGCACGGTCATGGCTCGGGTGATCCGCATCAGCCCGCAGGTGCGACAGCGACAGGTGCTCAGCACTGACCCCAGTGCCGATGCCGATGCCCGCATTGTTGAAGTGCGACTGGCGCTGGATCCGGCAGAGAGCAACCGGTTGCGCAGTCTGGCCGGACTCAAGGTGATCGCCCGCTTTGAACCCTGAGTGATGCTGTCACGGGTTCTGCAATCGATCGCGGGGCTCTGGCGCAGCCGTCGGATTCCTCTGGCCTGGTTGTTGCTGACCCGCCAGCCGATGCGTCTGGCCGTTGCGCTTGCCGGTATCGCCTTTGCCGGCATTCTGATGTTCATGCAGCTGGGCTTCAGGGATGGCCTGTTCGAAGCCAGCGTCACGGTGCACAAACTGTTTGACACCGACGTGGTGTTGCTCAGTCCACGAACCACCAGCTCGATCGGCATGGCCAGTTTCCCCAGGAGACGCCTGGTGCAGACCCTGGCCGATCCCGAGGTTGTCGGCATCAGTCCCGTCAATTGGAATCTGCTGTTGTGGCGCAATCCCGAAGCGAGGACGACCCGCTCGATCCTGACCCTGGGTTTTGAACCGGACGATCCGATCTTTCTCGATCCGGCGATCAGCAACCAGGCCAAGCTGCTCCAGAACCGTGGCTGGATTCTGTTTGATGAACGCTCCCGCCCAGAGTTCGGGCCGGTCTCAGCCTGGTTGAAGCAGGGCCGCACGGTTGAGACCGAAGTCTCGGGCGAACGCATCCGCGTGGCTGGATTGGTCTCGCTGGGGCCGTCCTTCGGTGCGGACGGCAACATGATCACCAGCCGCGAGACCTACCTCCGGTTGATGCCCAATTCGCCACCGGGCAGCATTGAACTCGGTCTGATCCGTCTGCAGCCCGGCGCCGACCCCGATGCCGCTGTCAGCCGTTTGAAACGTCTGTTGCCTGGTGATGTCAGGGTGCTGACCAAGGCTGGTTTTGAAGAACTCGAGAAGACTTACTGGAGGACCAGCACGGCGATCGGGTTCATCTTTACCCTCGGAGCCGGCATGGGTTTCGTCGTCGGCTGCGTGATCGTTTACCAGATCCTCTACTCGGATGTCAGCGATCACCTCCCTGAATACGCCACGCTGATGGCGATGGGGTACCGGCTTCCCAGCCTGCTCGGCGTGGTCGCCCGGGAAGGTTTGCTGCTGGCGGTGCTGGGGTATGTCCCCGCCTACATCGCCGGTCAGGGGCTCTATGCCCTGGTGCGCAGCGGCACCCGGCTGCCGGTGGTGATGGATCCCCAGCGGGCCCTGCTGGTGTTCAGCATGATCCTGGTCATGTGTCTCGGATCGGCCGGACTGGCGATGCGGCGTCTTGGTGATGCCGACCCCGCCGAGATCTTCTGACCACAAGATCGACTGGACCGACCATGCGAGCACCCTCACCTCCTGACAAACGGCCTGCAGCGGCGGCGATCACGGTGCACGGCCTGAGCCATTGGTATGGCCGTGGGGATGCCAAACGCCAGGTCCTGCAGGAGGTCGAGCTCAGCATCGCCCCCGGCGAGGTGGTGTTGCTGACCGGGCCGTCAGGCTGCGGCAAAACCACGTTGCTGACCCTTGTCGGCGCATTGCGGCAGCTGCAGGAAGGCTCTGTGCAGTTGTTCGGGTCCGAGCTGCTGGGTGCGGGTCGGCGCGAACGCCAGCAGTTGCGCCGCCGCATCGGCATGATCTTTCAGGGGCACAATCTGCTGCGCTGCCTGACGGCAGAACAGAACGTGCAGATGGGTGCCGACCTGCTTCCCGGCCTGGGGTATCGGGCCCGCCGCGATCAGGCCCGCGAATGGTTGCGGGCCGTGGGCCTGGGTGACCACCTCGGCAAGTTGCCCCACGATCTCTCTGGTGGCCAGAAGCAGCGTGTGGCCATCGCCCGTGCCCTGGCAGCACGCCCTGAACTGTTGCTGGCCGACGAACCCACTGCTGCCCTTGACAGCCGCAGCGGCCGCGAGGTGGTCGATCTGTTGCGACGGCTCGCCCGCGAACAGGGCTGTGCTGTGCTGATGGTCACCCATGATCCCCGCATTCTTGATGTGGCCGACCGCCTGTTGCGCATGGAGGACGGACGTCTGTTTGATCAGGTCCTCGAGGCTTGACGAGTAAGCTGTTGGGACGACAACCCTTTGTCCCCACCGCATGGCCAAGCGCAGAAATCTGAAGAAGGAAAAGCAGGAACGCAACCGGGCCTACGCCCGCAAGTTCAAGAAGCGCAAGCTGCGCAATGACGGCCGTGGTGAAGGTGCAGGCAATGGTGTCACCGGTACGGCCAGCAACGGCGGTGCCGCTGACTGATCCGGCCGGGCTCTTTGCCCGAGCCACCGATCACCAGGGGTGACCCACGGGGCACCCCTTTTTTTTGACCTGGAGCGGCCATGTTCCTCAGCGTCGTCATTCCCACTTACAACCGTCTGCCGATCCTGCAGAAGTGCCTCTCGGCCCTGGAACGGCAAACCGTGGCCGCGCCGATCACGGGGTACGAAATTGTGCTGGTTGACGATGGCTCGACCGATGCAACGGTCAGCTGGCTCCAGCAGCAGGCTCACCAACTCCCCCATGTGCGCCTGATCTGCCAAGACCATGGGGGCCCTGCCGAAGGCCGAAACCGAGGTGTCGAGGCAGCCCGGGGCGATGTGATCGTCTTCATCGACAGCGATCTGGTCGTCAGCGACGGCTTTTTGCAGGCCCATGCGCAGACGCTGACCCGGGCTTGGCAGAAAGGCGGTGATCGGCTCTGTTTCACCTATGGAGCCGTGATTAACACGGCTGATTTCGACAACCCCACCGCCGAGCGCCACAAGCTGCGGGACTGGTCGGGCGCCTATTTCGCCACCGGCAATGTGGCCATCGATCGGCTGCTGCTTGAGCAGGCCGGGCTGTTTGACACCTCCTTTCGTCTTTATGGCTGGGAGGATCTGGAGCTCGGCGAGCGCTTGCGCCAGCTCGGCGTGCGGCTGGTTCGCTGCCCCCAGGCGGTTGGCTACCACTGGCACCCGCCCCTCAGTCTTGAGCAGCTACCGCGCCTGATTCAGGTGGAGCAGGAACGGGCGCGCATGGGTCTGCTGTTCTTTCGCAAACACCCGACCCAGCGGGTGCGGCTGATCATTCAGTACACCTGGTTCCATCGCCTCCTCTGGGAGCTGTTGACCTTGGGCGGACTGCTCAATGAGCGCAGCCTGCGTCCGTTGCTTGGCTGGTTGATCCGCCGGGGTCATGCGGCTCTGGCGATGGAGCTGCTGCGCCTGCCGCTCAACCGCATCGGCGTGCGCAGCCTGTTCCGCGAAGCGCGAAACGCCGTTTGATAGCTTGGTTGGGTCATCCAACTCCGCACACCTGCGTGTTTCGGGTGATCGCCCTCCAGTTCGCGCCCTCCGCTCGAACCGCAGGTCGGTCCCTGGCAGGTGGAGGCAAACCCGAAACCCACTCCAATGGCTGTTGTCACTCTCGCCGAAATGATGGAGGCTGGCGCCCACTTTGGGCACCAGACCCGTCGCTGGAATCCCAAGATGTCGCGCTACATCTATTGCGCGCGCAACGGGGTTCACATCATCGACCTCGTGCAGACTGCCGTCTGCATGAACAATGCCTACAAATGGGTGCGCAGTGCTGCCCGCAGCGGCAAGCGCTTCCTGTTTGTCGGCACCAAGAAGCAGGCTTCTGAAGTCATTGCTCAGGAAGCCACCCGCTGTGGTGCTGCCTATGTCAACCAGCGCTGGTTGGGAGGCATGCTGACCAACTGGACCACCATGCGGGCCCGTATTGACCGGCTCAAGGATCTGGAACGCATGGAGTCCTCAGGGGCAATCGCGATGCGTCCCAAGAAGGAAGCTGCCGTCCTGCGCCGCGAACTCGAGCGCCTTCAGAAATATCTGGGCGGTCTTAAGTCAATGCGTCGTCTTCCCGATGTGGTCATCCTCGTTGACCAACGTCGCGAAACCAACGCGGTGCTCGAGGCCAGAAAACTGGATATTCCTCTGGTGTCGATGCTTGATACCAATTGCGATCCAGACCTCTGCGACGTGCCCATCCCTTGCAATGACGACGCGGTGCGTTCGGTTCAGCTGGTGTTGGGCCGTCTCGCTGACGCAATCAACGAAGGCCGCCATGGTTCTGGCGATTCCAGCGGCGACGACGAGGGCTGAGCAACCGCTCCACCGATGGCCGGCTGGCCTGCCTCTGTCTTGATCCATGGGTCTGACGCTTGTAGTCAGGCCCATTCACTGTTTCTTCCCACCCGTTTTCTGTCCAACCCATGGCTGATATTTCCGCCAAACTCGTCAAGGACCTGCGCGACAAGACCGGCGCCGGCATGATGGATTGCAAGAAAGCCCTGGCAGAGACCAACGGCGACACCGAAAAGGCCATCGAATGGCTGCGCCAGAAAGGCATTGCCAGTGCCGAGAAGAAGTCCGGACGCACCGCTGCAGAAGGTGCCATTGGCAGTTACATCCACACCGGCGCACGCGTTGGTGTCCTGGTTGAAGTCAACTGTGAAACTGACTTCGTTGCCCGTGGCGACGTGTTTCAAGAGTTGCTGCGCAACGTGGCCATGCAGATTGCGGCCTGTCCCAATGTCGAATACGTGAGCGTCGATCAGATCCCAGCCGACGTTGCCTCCAAGGAGAAGGCGATCGAGATGGGCCGCGACGACTTGGCCGGCAAGCCTGATGCGATGAAGGAAAAGATTGTTGAAGGCCGCATCGGCAAACGACTCAAGGAATTGGCTCTGTTGGAGCAGCCTTACATCAAGGACAGCGGCATGACGGTGTCTGAAATGGTCAAACAGGCAGCTGGCAAACTTGGTGAAAACATCCAGGTCCGGCGTTTCACCCGCTACACCCTCGGCGAGGGCATCGAGATCGAGAAGGCCGATTTTGCCGCCGAAGTGGCAGCCATGCAGGGCGCCTGACTCCCTTGGAGCCGTCCTCGGCGCGCACCGAAACTGCCCAGCAGCTTGAAGACCTGCGCGCCAGGATCTCTGAGGGCAATCCAGAGCATTACCGCCACTGGGCCCTTTACCTCCAGGTCCTGCGCGAGTCCCTTCCGGCAGCGGTAGACCGCTGCTGTTTTCAACTCGCCGTCGAGGTCTATCCGAACCGGTATCGCCAACTGCCGCTTGCCGCCAGGCGCGAGCTGCACCAGCGCATGGGCAGCCTGGTGCAGCGGTGTTGTTCCCTCCTGACTGTCGAACAGCTGTTGGCGCTGGCGGCCCAGCAACGCAGACGCCATCAACGACTGGCTCGCCGCCAGCAGCGGCGCTGGTTGGCGAGCTTGCAACAGGACCAGGGGGCCCTGGACCAGGGTGCTTTGTTTGATGCAGCGTCTTCGGCCGCTCCCCCTTCGCCTGACGAACCCGCAGGGTCCATCCACCTGGGCATGGGTCTACCGATCAGCCTTGATCTGTTCACCCCCGGCCACGTTGCACCGACGGCCACTCCAGAGGCGGCATCGCCGACGGGCGTCCCTGTGGATCCACCCGATGACTCGGACGAGGCCGCTGACCTGATCGCGGCCTTCAGCCGCATGCTCGCATCGGCTGCCGAGGCTGATCCACTCCCTTCCAGTGGACCTGTCCCAACCGCTCAACGGGGACTGCTGCCGCGCCATCCTCTGCAGCTGCTGCGTTGGATGGAAGAGCTGGACGGGGCCTTGGCCAGACGGCTGCGCAACCTGTCCCATGGTCTCAACGTTGAACTGGTGCGTCTGGGTCTCTGCCCGACCCTGGCCCCCCTCCATCTGCTTGAGGCGGTGGCTGCTGGTCAGCTTGAGACCCAGAATGCCCCCCTGAATCTGTTGCGACTCAACGGCCTCAGTGACCAGTTGCCCGATGCCCCTGAGGTGCATGGACTGGTCGTGTTCCTGCGCCAGGTTGATCTGGAAGCAGACCAGCCGCGGTTGCGCACCTGCCGCAGCCGCCTTCGGCAGGTACGGCAGGAGGTGCGCAGAATGGCCCAGACCTACCAACGCCTGGAGCGACGGCTGCAGGCCCTTGAAGCTGAACAGCTGTGGCTGCACGATCACTCCACAGCCAGGATCCAGTCGAGCCTGGACCGGGACTAGAGCAACGGCTCGACCGCTGGATGGTTCCCCTGTCCCAGGGGTTGCAACTGGAGGCAGATCGGGGATTTGCCAACCTCCAGGGCCGTCGTGACCGCTTTGCCACCTTCATCTGCCGCCAGCTTGCTGAACCGCCGCTGCCGCTGCTGCCCCCCGAGCAGGAGCAACGGCAGACCCTGCTGGACGGCTTCGAACGCTATGACCAGCTTGGACTTGGACAACGGCAACGGTTGGTTCGTCTGAGTCGTGAGTGGCTGTTGCAGCTCAGGCGCCGCAGCCGTCCCCCTGCCGTGGTGGCCGCGCCTCGGCTCCGGCTGGCTGAACCTGCTCCCCAGGTCTCCAGCCAGAGGACCGCAGCCGAGCTCGGGCCTGAAACCCCCCTGGCTGACGTCCGTGGCATCGGTCCCCGCACGGCAACCCGTCTGGCCCAACTGGGTCTGCTGTTGGTGCGCGACCTGTTGCACTACTACCCCCGTGACTACGTCGATTACGCCAATCTGCGTCGGATCAGCACGCTTGAACCCGGGCAGACAGCCACGATCGTGGCCACGGTGCGCCGCTCCCATGCCTTTGTGAGCCCGCGCAACCCCAATCTCGGCATTCTTGAGTTGCAGGTGCAGGATCCGACCGGGCGCCTGCGCATCAGCCGGTTCTATGCCGGACGGCGGTTCAGCTCTCCGGGATGGTTGGCAGCCCAGCAGCGCCAGTTTCCAGCTGGCGCACTGGTAGCTGTCAGCGGTCTGGTCAAGACCACTCCCTACGGACCAGCATTTCAGGACCCGCTGATGGAGGTCCTCGAACATGCCCACGCCACCTTGCAATCGCAGAGCATCGGCCGCCTGCTGCCGGTCTATGGCCTGACTGAAGGGCTCAGTGCCGAACGGTTGCGCCAGGCGATGGATGCGGTGTTGCCCGTGGTGGGTGCCTGTCCAGAGCCGCTGCCAGCAGAGCTGCGCCATCAGGAACAGCTGATCGAGCGCTCCCAGGCTCTTGTGGCCATCCATCAGCCCCGGGATCAGGGAGCACTTGAGGCTGCGCGCACCCGTCTGGTCTTTGACGAGTTTTTGTTGTTGCAACTCGGCCTCGCCCAGCGCCGGCGGCAGCTGAAGGCCGTGCAGGCCTTGCCCCTGACTGCAGCACCGCCAACTGACCAGCAACACAACCCTGCAACCGTTGACCTGGTTGGCCGATTTCTGGCGTTGCTGCCTTTTGTCTTGACCGGTGCGCAGCAACGGGTGCTGTCAGAGATCAGGGCTGACCTTGGTCGCCATGAACCGATGGCACGTCTGGTCCAGGGGGATGTCGGCAGTGGCAAGACGGTTGTGGCACTGGCTGCCCTGCTGACGGCGATCGAGGCCGGTTGCCAGGGCGCCCTGATGGCACCGACCGAGGTGCTGGCCCAGCAACACGCCACCAAGATCATCAGCTGGCTCAACCAGCTGCATGTGCGTAGTGCGCTGCTGACCGGTTCTACGCCGATGAAGCAACGGCGCTCCATTTTGGAGGATCTGGCCAACGGTCAGCTGCAGCTGCTGGTGGGTACCCATGCCCTGCTGGAAGACCCGGTCGACTTTGCCCGTCTAGGACTGGTGGTCGTCGATGAACAGCATCGCTTTGGCGTCAATCAGCGCAACAGGCTGCTCGCCAAGGGTCTGCAGCCGCACCTGCTGACCATGACGGCGACGCCGATTCCGCGCACCTTGGCCCTGTCGCTGCACGGCGACCTGGATGTCAGTCAGATCGATGAATTGCCCCCCGATCGGCAGCCGATCGAGACGCGAGTGCTGCGTGGATCGGCCCGGCAGCAGGCCTACGAACTGATCAGGGATCAGGTGGCCCGTGGACAACGCGCCTATGTGGTGCTGCCGCTGGTTGAGGAGTCCGAGAAATTGGAGCTGCGTTCCGCCGTCGAGGTTCATGCCCAGTTGAGCCAAGAGGTCTTCGCCGATCTCAGGGTGGGGCTGCTGCATGGCCGCCTAAGCAGCGATGCCAAACAACAGGCGATCGGTGCCTTTGCAGACGGAGAGACCCAGGTGCTTGTGAGCACCACCGTGGTCGAGGTGGGTGTCGATGTGCCAGCCGCCACGGTCATGGTGATTGAACACGCCGATCGCTTTGGTCTGGCCCAGTTGCACCAGCTACGGGGCCGGGTTGGGCGTGGGGCAGCGCGCTCCTATTGCCTGCTGATCAACGACAGCAGCAATCCCCAGGCCGCCCAGCGGCTGAACCTGCTGGAGCGCTCCAATGACGGCTTTGAGATTGCCGAGATGGATCTGCGCCTGCGGGGGCCGGGACAGGTCCTCGGCACCAGGCAGTCGGGGCTGCCCGACCTGGCCTTGGCGAGTCTGAGCACCGATGGTGCCGTTCTCGAACGGGCCCGAGCCGTGGCGCAACAGATCACGGCACGTGATCCTGATCTGACCAACCATCCACTCCTGGCCAGGATGTTGCAGGACCAGCGGCGGCGCCAGATCGAAGCTGCCGTCCAGCTCAACTGACGACCGATGCATCGAGGCCCTGCACCACGTCCCTGGCATCAGATTCCGATTGTGGACTGCGGCGAAGCGTTGATCGCCCTGCCGCCGGCGCTGCTCCGTTGTACCCCCCATCCCTATGCGGCATTGGGGGCTCCCTACGGCCCCCAGCAAAGCCCGTTCGCATTGCGACAGGGGGTGGTTGAACGGCTGCTCCAGGCCCAGGCCATCCTGCAGACGTTGCAACCGGGCTGCCGCCTGGCGATCTTCGATGGCTGGCGTCCCGTGGCGGTGCAGCAGTTCATGGTGTTGCACACCATCCATGAGCGCTGCCAGCAGCAGGGAGTTGATCCCGAGATCCCATCGTCCGAGCTCACCCGCATCACCCTTGAGGTTGGACGCTTCTGGGCCCCTCCCAGCGCCGATCCCGCGACCCCACCACCCCACAGCACAGGGGCTGCTGTCGACCTGACCCTAGTCGATGCATCCGGGTATCCCCTTCCCATGGGGGGTGAGATTGACGCGATCGGACCGGTGTCTGAACCCGACCATTACGCCCTGGCCGCTGCCGCTGACCCTGATGGCGAGGAGGGCTGTTGGCACAGGCATCGCCAGTTGCTGGCCAAGGCCATGGCCTTGGCCGGTTTTGCCCGTCACCCCAATGAGTGGTGGCACTTCAGTGCAGGCGACCAGCTTTGGGCCTGGATCTCCCAGGCCCCGGCGGCCCGTTACGGCCGGGTCGACTCCTGAAGCAGCTCGCGGACCCGTTCCCGGCCGCTGGCGTTGATGAACGCGCCAAAGCTGCGCCGGCCGCCGGCCTGCTGCCAGGCCAGTAGCAAGGGCTCGAGGGTGGACTCGAGCTGGTCGAGCGGCATGCGCTCGAGGTAAGGCTCGGCCAGCTGGCCAAGGTTGGGTGTGCCACCGAGCCACAGTTGGTATTGGTCGACTCCGCTTCCCACCAGACCGATCTCAGCCATGTAAGGGCGGGCACAACCATTGGGACAACCGGTCATGCGAACGAGGACCGGTTTGTTGATACCCAGGTGTTGGAACTGGGTGTCGAGGCGTTCAAGCACTGCAGGAAAAATCCGTTCCGCTTCGGTCACCGCCAGACCGCACAGGGGTAGGGCTGGACAGGCGATGGCATGGCGTGCGAGCAGGGGGGGCGCCTCTGGCGCCTCGAAGCCGATCGCGGCCAACTCCTTCACCAAACTGGCTCGCTGCGCCGTGGCGATGTTGCAGAGCAGAATGTCCTGGTTCGGGGTCAGTCTGATCTCCAGCTGGTAGGTCTCCACCAGCCGGCGCAGCCCTGCCTTCTGCTCACCCGCCAGCCGTCCGCACAGCAGCGGGAGGCCGACGAACCACTTGCCCGCGGCGATGCGATGCCAGCCGAGGTAATCCTCCAGCTTGGCCTTCGGTTCGAGCCGTAGACCCTTGATCGGATGGGGGAAAAACTGTTGCAGCTCCTGGCGGAACCAGGCAATGCCGCGGTCGTGAATGAGATATTTCATGCGCGCATGGCGCCGCTGGGCCCGGTCGCCGTGATCGCGCTGCAGGGCGACGATCGCCTGGACCAGGTCTAGAACATGCTCCTGCGCGACAAAACCGAGGGGATCAGCCGTGCGGGCAAAGGTTTCTTCCTTGTTGTGGGTCCGCCCCATGCCCCCGCCCACATAGACATTGCAACCCTGGGGCCTGCCATTGGGGTCGGTGAACTGCACCAGGCCGATGTCCTGGGTCAACAGGTCAACCGAGTTGTCACCGGGGACGGTCACCGCGACCTTGAACTTGCGTGGCAGATAGGTCGAGCCGTAGAGCGGCTCAGCGCTGTCACCAGACGACAGCGCAGCATCAGACTGCCGGGCGCGCACCTTCTTGACGGCTTGTGTCGGCTTGATCCTGTAGCGCAGGTCGCCGTCGACCCACAGATCCAGGTAGGACCCCTCGGCGGCGTGAGGGGTCAGCAGATCAGCGACAGCAGTGGCCAGCTCACGGGCCGCCGGGTAGCCGCCCTTCTGGAAGGGAGCGGCTGGGGCCATCACATTGCGGTTGATGTCACCGCAGGCCGCCAGGGTTGATCCCATCGCCCGCACGATGGTGCCGATGACATCGCGCAGGCTGTCCTTGCGGATGCCATGCATCTGAAAGGCCTGGCGTGTCGTGGCCCGCAGGGTGCCATTGCCGTAGCGATCGGCCAGTGCATCCAGGGCCAGATAGAGGGACGCGGGTATCCGTCCGCCTGGGCTGCGAAGACGCAGCATCATCTGCCAGTCCTTGTCCTGGCCCTTCTGACGGTTGTCCCGGTTGTCCTGCTGGTAACTGCCGTGAAACTTCAGGATTTGGACCGCACCGTCGCTGAAGTTGGGCAGCTCGTTGTCCAGTTCGTCCAGCAGGGGCTGACGCAAATGGTCGCTGTCCGCCTTGAGTTGCTCGAACTTGGTGGGCGGGGCGCCACTGGCCAGACTGGGCAGCGGGCCTGCGTCAATGGAAGACGAACCGGCGGTCACAGGCGAGCGACACCACGAGCGGTTCTAGACCGTAGCGAACGGTCTGCCATGGCAGGGCGCTTCATACAGTGGTTGGCTGGGGCTTTGGACTGCGTTGTCGACCTTTCTGCTGGAAATCGGGACTGAAGAGCTGCCCGCTGATTTTGCTCGGCTGGCGCTGCCGCAGCTCGAACAGCAAGTGCAGCGCGACCTCAGCGACGCGCGTCTGAGCTTCGGATCCCTGCATTGCACCAGCACGCCCCGACGCCTGGTTGTCACCGTCGAGGGGCTCGAAGGTGCCGCAGCAGACCTGGAGGAACTGCGCAAGGGCCCGCCTGCAGGCCAGGCCTTCAGCGATGGGGTCCCCACGCCTGCAGCGGTCGGATTTGCACGCCGCTGCGGGGTTGAGCCCGAATCCCTGGCCGTTCAGCAGACAGCCAAGGGGCCGTTCGTGTTCGCCAGGGTGGTCCAGCAGGGGCGCAGTGCTCAGGAGGTGCTGCAGCAGTCCATCCCCCAGTGGATCGGGGCCTTGCAAGGACGCCGTTTCATGCGCTGGGGCCAGGGAGAGAGCCGA
Organism: uncultured Klebsiella sp.; assembly: GCA_964546045.1. GTDB lineage: Bacteria > Cyanobacteriota > Cyanobacteriia > PCC-6307 > Cyanobiaceae > RGUW01. Next base: position 25,331 of record CAZJIF010000009.1, read on the forward strand.
TTTTCGCGCCCCGTCCGCTGGTTGGTGGCCCTGTTGGATGATCAGGTTGTGCCGGCACGTCTGGAAGGCAGTGATCCGGTGGTGGAGGCCGGTCGCCTCAGCCGTGGCCATCGCTTGATCAATCCATCAGTGCTGATCAGCGAAGCCAACGCGTATACCCAGGCCATGGCTGCGGCTGGTGTCGTGGTCGATCGTCAAACCCGTGCATCCACGATTCGCAGTCAGGTTGAGCGGGCAGCTGAGGCGCTTGGTGCCCGGCCTGATCTGCCGGACAGCCTGTTCGCGGAGCTGATCGATCTGGTGGAGTCGCCGACCCTGATCGAAGGGAGCATCGATCCGCGCTACCTGGACCTGCCGGCCGAGGTGCTGAGCACGGTCATGCGGGCCCATCAGCGGTATGTCCCGCTCTTTGAGCGCAACGCCAGCGGTGATGCCCTGGCCCTGACGGCCCGCGGCGAACTGATGAACCGTTTTCTTTGCATCGGCAACGGCCTGCCAGAGGCGATCGACACGATCCGACGCGGCAACGAGCGTGTACTCAAGGCGCGGCTGGCCGACGCGGCCTTTTTTGTCGCAGCAGATCAGGCCATCGCCAGCATTGATCGTCGCGATCAGCTAGGGCGGGTCACCTTTGCTGAAGGGCTGGGCAGCATGCGCGATCGGGTGGAACGGCTGGAGTGGTGCACCGATGTGCTCCTGCAACACCTCGGGTTGCCGGCAAGCACGGCTGATCATGCCCGTCGCGCTGCCCATCTGTGCAAACACGACCTGGTCAGCCAGATGGTGGGTGAATTTCCTGAGCTGCAGGGTGTGATCGGTGGCAAATACCTGTTGGCCGAAGGCGAAGCCCGACCTGTTGCCCTGGCCGTTCTTGAGCACTACCTCCCGAGGGGCTCAGCCGATGCCCTGCCAGGCAGTGATGCTGGCGCCGTGGTGGCGCTGGCTGAGCGTCTGGAGCTGCTGCTCAGCATTTATGCCAAAGGGGAACGCCCGAGTGGCTCCTCGGATCCCTATGGACTGAGGCGAGCAGGCAACGGAATGCTGCAGATTCTGTGGAACCGGAGCTGGAGCATCGACCTGCAGGACCTGCTGGCACGGTGCACATCCCATTGGAGCGCGCTGTTCCCCCACTTTCAGCTCAATCCGGCGTTGCTGCAACGGGACCTTGAGGAGTTGCTGCGCCAACGCATCGTCAGTCTGCTTGAAGACGAAGGGGTGGATAACGATCTGGTCCAGGCAGTCGCTGGTGACACGGTGGATCCAAGCCGCGTGCTCAGCGATCCGTTTGATGCACGCAGGCGAGCAGATCTCCTGGTTCAATTGCGCCGCACGGGAGCCCTGGAGGCCGTGCAGGCTGTGGTGACCCGTGCCTCACGCCTGGCCGACAAGGGTGATCTGGGTGCTGATGTGCTGTCCTCAACAGCTGCCGTCAATCCCAATCTGTTTGAGCGCAACAGTGAAACCGCCATGCTTGCGGTGCTGGAGCGGCTCGAGCCGATGGCCTGTGGCAGCACGGATGATCGGTATGCGGCTCTGGCTCGGGAGCTCAGCGAATCTGCCGATGTGCTGGCAGCCTTCTTCGACGGCGAGGAAAGCGTGATGGTGATGGTTGAGGACCCTGCATTGCGCAGCAACCGCCTCAATCTGCTGGCGGTGCTACGCAATCAGGCCTCGGTGTTGGCCGACTTCAGCCGCCTCAACGGCTGAGGGCCGGTTCACGCGATTGTTCGCCAGCTGCAGAAGCCCCAGCAGAGCTTTTGCCGTTAGCACCCTTCTGGGCACCAACACGGATCCCACCTTTGATGGTGCTTACAGCAAGCATGGCGTTGACTTCAGCGTCGTCGCGTACGGCACTGGGCACAGGGGTGTATGACTGGGGGGCGAGGGCATTTCCGCGCAGAACCGAACCGAGTGTCAACAGCGTCAACTTGAGCTGCTGCCAGGGATTCATCGCTACAACCCGTTTGTAGAGATAGCTATCAAAAGTGAGACGCTGGACATCCTTGTCATCGCACATCTCAACAAAGGCCTCGCGAGCAGCGTCGTTCCGGTAGAAAACATTCTGCAGAATCTCAAGCACCTTGTAAGTGGCTCCGTATTGACGGTCCCACTTCTTGAGGTACTTCTTCAGGTCCGCCTCGGTGGGGATGCGTTGACCACCTTGGCTTGACTCGACAATTTGTTCGGCACACATGCGGCCGCTCTTGGCGGCAAAGTAAATGCCCTCGCCAGAACTCTTGGTGACATAGCCGGCGGCATCACCGACCAGAGCCATGCGGCCAACAACGCGGCGGGGCCGAGGATGCTCAGGAATCGGGTGAGCTTCGACCTTGATCACCTCACCATTGACCAAACGTTTCTTGGCGCGTTCGCGAATTCCTTCCTGCAGGCTTTTGATCAATGACTGATTCTGCTGCATGGTGCCTGTGCCAACCGCAACATGGTCGTACTTAGGAAAAACCCAGGCGTAAAAGTCAGGTGAAACATCTGTACCGACATACATCTCAGCTAGGCTTTCGTAGTATTTCATTTCCTCTGGGGGCAATTTAATGCGCTCCTGAAATGCAATGGCCACGTTGTAATCGCCAGCATCCATCGCTTTGGCGACGCGGCTGTTGGCGCCGTCGGCGCCAATGATCAGATCAACCTCAAGGGTGCGCGTTTCGCCGGTGGCCTCGCCACCGCTGTAATCCGAATAGGTGAGGGTGTATGGGCCTTGACGTTGCGAGCCGGTATCGATTTTGGTCACAAGTCCGTTGATCAGCTGGGCACCAAGCTCAGCAGCGCGGTCGCGAAGAAAGGCATCCATCACCTCACGACGACACATGCCGATGTATTCGTTTTCATTGTCAAGATTGATATCCACCTCGCGATTCGAGGGGGAGATCATCTTCATGTTGCGCACCTTGCGGTCGATAATCGACTCAGGCAGGTCAAATTCGGAGACCATGCACAGCGGGATAGCACCACCACAGGGTTTGGCGTTGTCCAGCTTGCGCTCAAAGATCCAGGTCTGGATCCCGGCCTTGGCCAGCACCTCTGCTGCACAGGAACCGCTGGGCCCGCCGCCCACGACCGCCACTCGCAACATCGAAAACCGCTCCTGATCAGGGATCTGGGCTGGACGCTAACACTGTTGACCGCCCGTCTGCTGGCCTTTGCAAAGGTCCCATCTAGAATTGATGTGCCGTCTGTGACCAGGGCACTGGCCCCTCCCCGCCGCAGATCTGCCGCTCTGGAGCGGTCAGCAAGCCCCTCCATCCACGCTGTGGGGGACGACATCCCCCTGGCACGGCGAGCGGTCCTGCCATTTCGACCGCGCCGCAGGAACCGCGTCGCGATCGCGACCCTGCTGGTGGCCGTCAGCGCAGCCGTGGCGCTCGTCGCCTTGCCTCTCCTGCTGGCAAACCGACGCCCGGCATGGCCCACGACCGCCAACGTGGCCAGGCCGGATGCCGATGGTCGGCTGTTGGGCCATCTCCCATACCGGGAGCTGTCCGCCGAGCAACGCATCGTGGTTGGTCCGGGGCTCGAGCTGCAGCGCGACGCCGGCGAAGCCCTGTTGGCGATGCAGGACGCTGCACGCACCGAAGGCATTGACCTGGTGTTGCTCAGCGGGTTTCGCTCTCTGGCGTTGCAAAAACAACTGTTTTTTGACGTGAAATCGCAACGCAATCAGAGCGCCAGCGAGCGCGCCAGGGTCAGTGCTCCCCCTGGTTATTCGGAGCACAGCACCGGCTACGCCGTGGATCTGGGCGATGGGGCGGCTCCGCAGGCCAACCTCTCTGAGTCGTTTGAGCAGACCGCTGCGTTCGCGTGGTTGCAGGGCAATGCCGCCCGCTTCCATTTCGTGTTGTCCTTCCCACGGGGCAATGCCCAGGGTGTCAACTACGAGCCCTGGCACTGGCGCTTTGAAGGTACCGCCCAGGCCTTGCGGGTGTTTGAACCCGCCCAGAGGCTCAACCGCTGAACGGGGAGGGGACTGAGATAGAGTCCTGACTTGGACTCAATCGTGACAGGAATACCCCTATGGGTGGTGACCACAAAGGCGCAGCCATTCGCAATATAGCGATCATTGCCCACGTCGACCACGGCAAGACCACGCTGGTTGACGCACTGCTGAGCCAGTCGGGCATTTTCCGTGATGGCGAGGCTGTGCCGACCTGCGTTCTTGACTCCAATGATCTGGAGCGCGAGCGCGGCATCACCATCCTTTCCAAAAATACTGCCGTTGACTACAACGGCATTCGCATCAACATCGTTGACACCCCCGGCCACGCCGACTTCGGTGGTGAAGTGGAACGCGTTCTGGGGATGGTCGATGGCGCGCTGCTGATTGTCGATGCCAATGAGGGGCCGATGCCTCAGACGCGTTTCGTGCTGAAGAAGGCTCTTGAGAAGGGCCTAAGACCGATTGTTTTTGTCAACAAAATCGATCGTGCCCGTGTCGACCCTGAAATTGCCGTCGACAAGGTACTCGACCTTTTCCTCGAACTTGGTGCTGACGACGATCAGTGCGACTTTCCATATCTGTTCGGCAGTGGCATGGGGGGCTACGCCAAGCCCGACATGAAGACTGACAGCGAAACGATGAAACCGCTGTTTGATGCGATCTTGCGTCATGTTCCGCCCCCGGTTGGCGACGTGAACAAGCCGCTCCAGATGCAGGTAACCACGCTGGATTACAGCGATTTCCTGGGTCGGATTATGATCGGTCGTATTCATAATGGTGTGATCAAATCAGGGCAAAGTGCTGCTCTGATTCGTGACGACGGAAGCATCAAGCGCGGTCGCATCAGCAAACTTCTGGGCTTTCAGGGTTTGCAGCGCGTCGAGATCGAAACCGCCAGCGCTGGTGACCTTGTCGCCGTCGCCGGCTTCGACGAGGTGAACATCGGTGAAACAATCGCCTGCCCTGACAACCCTGAAGCTCTTCCCCTGATCAAGGTTGATGAGCCGACCCTGCAGATGACCTTTGTGGTCAACGATTCACCCTTTGCTGGCAAGGAAGGCAAATTCGTCACGAGCCGCCAGTTGCGTGATCGCCTGCAGCGGGAGCTCCTCACCAACGTCGCCCTGCGGGTCGAAGATACCGATTCCCCGGATCGCTTTTCGGTCAGCGGACGCGGCGAACTTCACCTCGGCATTTTGATTGAAACGATGCGGCGTGAGGGTTATGAATTTCAGGTTAGTCAGCCTCAGGTGATCTTCCGCACCATCGATGGGACGCCACACGAGCCATTCGAAACCCTGGTGATGGATGTTCCGGAGGCTTCGGTCGGTGCCTGCATCGAAAAGCTCGGCATTCGCAAGGGTGAGATGCAAAACATGGAAACCAGCAGTGACGGACGTACCCAACTGGAATTCGTGGTTCCTTCTCGCGGCCTGATCGGTTTCCGAGGTGAGTTCATCCGTGCCACCCGCGGCGAAGGAATCATGAGCCACTCGTTCCTGGATTACAGGCCGATGCAGGGTGAATTCGATACACGTCGCAACGGTGTGCTGATCGCCTTTGAGGAAGGTACAGCAACTTTCTACGCACTCAAGAATGCCGAAGATCGCGGTCAATTCTTTATCAGCCCTGGCACCAAGGTGTACAAGGGAATGATTGTTGGCGAAAACAACCGCCCACAGGACCTTGAGATCAATGTCTGCAAGGCCAAGCAATTGACCAACATGCGTTCAGCCGGTGCTGAAGAGCTCGACACGCTTCAGGCGCCGATGCAGATGACACTAGAGCGCGCGCTTGAATACATCGGTCCCGACGAGATGCTGGAGGTGACACCTGAGTCGATCAGGTTGCGCAAACTGCCTGCCAAGAAACCAGCGCGCCGCTGAATCGTTGCAGATGTCGTCAGAGGAAGATGCCTTGCTGGCCGATCCACGGCTGGCAAAGGCCATCACCCTGTTCAATAGCGGCGACTGGTACGCCTGCCATGATGGTTTTGAGGAGCTGTGGCATGAAACCGCCGGCCCACTGCGGCCGGCGTTACAGGGAATTCTTCAGATCGCCGTTTCCCAGCTCCATCGTCAACGGGACAATCTGCGCGGCGCCACGATTCTGATGGGGGAGGGCCTGGGAAGGCTTAAGTCGTGCGATGCAGTCGTTCTGGGACTGGATGTCTCCGCACTCCGTATTGCCGCAGCTCGTCACCTTGAGGTGCTGCAACAGCAGTCATCTACGGATGCAAACGCTCTGCCGCCCTTGCGATTGAACCGAATTGCCGTTGGCGACGAACCCATCCAGGGTGTTGGTGATCTGTAGATTGCTGCATTCCGCTGTCCGTGGCTGGTGACCCAGGTGTCGGCCCCATGGCATTGCTCCCGTCGAATGCGCAGCCTGAGCTTGCTCCTGCTTGCCCTGGCGTTGCCAACGCTCATCGGGCCCATCGCCAGAGCCCAGAATCCGGCCGTAACGCCCCCGGGGGCAACCTCAGGGGCAAGCCCTGAAGCGTCCACACCAACACCTGCTGCGGCCTTGGCCACCGCTGGATTGGTTTCGATTGAATCCGACCTTCAACAGGCCGACAACAGCACCGGTGTGATCACCGCAAGCGGCAACGTCCGCATCGTGTATCCCGACCGCCGGGTTGTGGCGACAGCTAGGCAGGCCCAGTATTTCTCGCGGGAAGCACGGATCGTGCTCAGCGGCGATGTCGACGTGATTCAGGCCGATGGCAGCGCCCTGCGTGCTGAACGCGTCATCGTCCTGCTCAACAGCCAGCGTGTTGTCGCCCAGCCCCGCCAGGGCCAGCAGGTGGTCAGCACCCTGCGCCTCAATGCCACCGGCGTCGGACCTGATCAACCATGACCCTGGTCGTCGAACAGGTGTCCCTCAGCATCGACGGACGCCCTCTGGTGCGAAGCATCGATCTAGACCTTCAGCCGTCAGAAGTGGTGGGACTGCTTGGACCCAACGGAGCAGGCAAAACAACCACCTTTCATCTGATCACCGGTTTGCTGCATCCCGACAGTGGCAGCATCCGTGTGGACGGCAGCGCCGTGGAGCAACGCTCGATGCCCGAGAGGGCACGTCTGGGCATCGGCTATCTGCCACAGGAGCCAAGTGTCTTTCGTCAGCTGACGGTGGCCGACAACCTTCGTTTGGCACTCCAGGTCAGCGGCACCCCTCCAGCGATCCAACGGCAACGGCTGGATGCTCTGGTGGCTGAGTTTCGTCTTGAACCATTTCTGCAACGCCGCGGTTTCCAGCTCTCGGGTGGAGAGCGTCGTCGCTGTGAGGTGGCCCGGGCCCTGGCGGTGGGGGCTGACGGTCCCCGTTATCTCCTGCTGGATGAGCCGTTTGCCGGGGTGGATCCCATGGCTGTGGCCGATCTCCAGGAGCTTGTCGCCAAACTGCGGGATCGCGGCATGGGGGTGTTGATCACCGATCACAACGTGCGCGAAACCCTGGCGATCACGGATCGGGCTTACATCCTGACCGACGGCAGGATCCTGGCTTCGGGGACCGCAGCGGCGATGGGGTCTGATCCGATGGTGCGCCGTCATTACCTCGGCGAGGGGTTTCAGTTGTGATCAGCTCGCCATTGCGCTGGAGCGCCCGCCAATGGAGGCGCATCCCCCTGCTGGATCGCTGGCTGCTGGGCGAACTGATCGGGCCCCTGCTGTTCGGCATTGCCGCGTTCACAGCTGTCTCCCTGTCCGTCGGGGTGGTGTTCGAACTGGTCCGGCGCGTTGCCGAATCAGGCTTGCCACTCTGGGCAGCAGCGCAGGTGTTGTTGCTCAATCTGCCCGCTTTTCTGGTGCTGGCCTTCCCGATGGCCACCCTCATGGCGACCTTGCTGGCCTACAGCCGCCTGTCTGGCAACAGCGAGCTGACGGCCCTGCGCAGCGTGGGAGTCAGCACCCGTCGCATGGTGCTTCCTGCCCTGGCTTTGGCCTTGGTGATGAGCCTGCTGACTTTTGTCTTCAACGATGCCATCGTGCCGCGGGCCAACCTGGCCGCCGCCAACACCCTGAACCGCGCCCTGGGGCAAGCCATCGCCACCGAGACGGCCGATGACACCCTCTATTCCCGGTTTGGCCCGTTGACGGCACCCGATGGCCAGGTTGGACATGGTCTCTCCCAGCTGTTCTATGCGCGCCGCTTTGAGAAGGGGGAGATGAAGGATGTGACAGTCCTTGACTTTTCCAGAGTCGGGCAGCGGCAGATGTTGTCGGCACGCACCGGCACCTGGAACCCTGCGGCAGGCATGTGGGAATTTCGACAGGGGAGGTTGATCAGTGTCGATGACATGGGCGGTCAAACCACCTCCGCTGACTTCGATCGCTATCTCTATCCCCTGGGTCAGGGGCCGGTTGAAGTGGCTCAGCTGCCGACCGATGCCAACCAGATGACGGTTGCCCAGGCCCGCAGAGCAGAACGACTGCTGGCGGAAGCGAACAATCTCAAGGAGTCACGCCGCCTGCGGGTGCGCATCCAGGAAAAATTCGCCTTTCCCGCCATCTGTCTGGTGTTCGGCCTGGTTGGCAGCGCCCTGGGTGTTCGCCCCAATTCACGGACCAGCCGCAGTCAGGGCTTCGGGATCAGTGTGCTGTTGATCTTCGGCTACTACCTGATGTCCTTTATCTTCAGCTCGCTGGGGGTCAAAGGAACACTCTGGCCCGTTGTGTCAGCGTGGACGCCGGTGTTGATCGGTCTGACAGCCGGGGCCTGGCTCCTGCGTCAGGCCAGTCGCTGAGGCCCCTTGCCGCGCCAGACTCTCCCAACAGTCCAGCCTCTGGCGTCTGTCCATTCCATTGAATCGTGTTGACCTGATGGATCCGGTGTTCAGCCTTGGCCTCGGCGCCTTCGGCCTTCTGTTGCTAGCACTGCCCCTGGCGTTCTGGTCCCTGAGCGGCGGCGCGCGCAGCGGAACGGTCACGGTGCTCGTGGCGATCGCCAACCTGGCTCTCACCGCTCAGTTGGTTCTGCGCTGGTGGGACTCAGGTCATTTCCCCATTAGCAATCTCTACGAATCTCTGTGTTTTCTGGCCTGGGGATGCACCCTTGCCCAGCTGCTGGTTGAACGGGCCTGGTCTTCGCCCCTCGTCAGTGCAGCCTGCTCACCGATGGCCCTGGGATGCGTTGCCTTTGCCAGTTTTGCCTTGCCCGATCGCCTGCAGGAGGCATCACCCCTCGTTCCGGCCTTGCGCTCCAGTTGGTTGATCATGCACGTCAGCGTGATCATGCTCAGCTATGCCGCCCTGCTGGTGGGATCTCTGCTCTCGGTCGCTGTGCTGTTCACTGACAGGGACCAAGCGTTGCAGCTGCGTAGCAGTTCGATCGGCGGTGGCGCCTTTCGTCAGTCGTCCCTGGCCGGCCCCAGCGCTGCAGGCCTTCGACTTCAGAGTGTTGCCATGGGCACAGCTGAACAACTCGACAGCCTCAGCTACAGGACCATCACAGTCGGATTTCTGTTGTTGTCCGTCGGCCTGGTCAGTGGTGCTGTCTGGGCAAATGAAGCCTGGGGCAGCTGGTGGAGCTGGGACCCCAAGGAAACCTGGGCCCTGATCTGCTGGCTCGTCTATGCCGCCTATCTGCATACACGGCTGATTCGAGGCTGGCAGGGACGCAAGCCTGCCCTTGTTGCATCAGCCGGTCTTGTGGTCATCGTGGTCTGCTACATCGGTGTGAACCTGCTGGGGATTGGTCTGCACAGCTACGGTTGGTTCTTCGATAGTTGAGTTCGTGTGCAGACGAGTGACTCACAATTGCAGCCAACATCAGAATTGATGACGTCAGTCCTGCGTTAAAGGAGTGCAGGGAGAGCGTGCTCGCTCTCCCTTTTCTTGCAGGTCTCAATCAGACGGCAGCTCAGGCCGGCCGGCGACTGTTGCGAATCCCGGTGATGGCGTCAGCGTAGTCGGGCTGGTTGAACACCCCAGATCCCGAAACGATCGCGTTGGCGCCGGCTTCGATCACCTTCCAGGCGTTGTCCGCCTTGATGCCACCATCGACTTCAATCCATGGATCGAGGCCCTTTGCGTCACACATCTGACGGAGATCACGGATTTTCTGGACCTGATTCTCGATAAAACTCTGGCCTCCGAAGCCAGGGTTGACACTCATGATCAGGACGAGATCACACAACTCGAGGCAGTACTCCAGTGTGTCAATGGGGGTGCTTGGATTCAGGACCGCACCGGCCATTTTGCCCAGGTCCCGGATCTGTGCAAGGTTGCGATGAAGATGGGGACAGGCTTCAACCTGTACCGAAATGATATCGGCACCGGCCTTGGCAAACTCTGGAACGTATTTTTCGGGCTCGACGATCATCAGGTGAACATCCAGGGGTTTCGTCGTCACTGGACGCAGTGCCTGAACAATCAGGGGGCCAATCGTGATGTTGGGGACGAAACGTCCGTCCATCACATCAACGTGAATCCAGTCAGCACCCGCCTGATCCACGGCCCGAACGTCGTCCCCCAGCTTTGAGAAGTCGGCTGAAAGGATCGAAGGAGAAATGACCAAGGGCTTGGTGCTCATGGGGGGTCACCGCTGACAAAGGGCCCTCGATCTTAGGTAGGTGGCCGCAGGTCCCCCCAGGAGAGACTGATACAGTTGCGGCGCTTCAAGACTGAGAATCGCTGCTGCGGCCCGTCCGCGTGCGAACCGAGGGCCTCTGGCCCACCTCCCGACTGAAGCGAGACACCCCCTTGCCGCACCGCTGTGGATCGCACCCTCATCCAGGAAATTCTCGAGGTCGTTGAACAGGCCGGTATCGCCTCGGCGAAGCTGACCGGCATGGGCCTCAAGAACGAAGCCGACGCAGCAGCCGTCGAGGCCATGCGCGAGCGGATGTACAAGATCCAGATGCAGGGTCGGATCGTCATCGGCGAAGGTGAGCGCGATGAGGCTCCGATGCTTTACATCGGTGAGGAAGTGGGAAGTGGCACCGGCCCCGGCGTGGACTTCGCTGTGGATCCGTGTGAAGGCACCAACCTCTGTGCCAACAGCCAGCGCGGCTCGATGGCAGTGCTGGCAGCCTCCGACCGCGGCGGCCTGTTCAATGCCCCCGACTTCTACATGAAGAAGTTGGCTGCACCGCCAGCTGCCAAGGGCAAGGTGGACATCCGCAAGTCGGCCACCGAGAACACCACCAAACAATCATTGACCACTGGGTTCACATCGATCCCGCTG
>CAZJIF010000010.1:0-35966 GCA_964546045.1 uncultured Klebsiella sp.
ACCCGGCCCGACATCGTGCCGCCGCTGCTGCTCGAGGAGCTGGCCCAGCTGCAGGATCAGCTGCCAGGCTTTGATTCAGCCCTGGCGATGGCCTGCATCGAAGAGGACCTGGGCGCGCCAGTAACCGAGATCTACGCCCAGCTTGATACCGAACCGATCTCAGCGGCATCCCTGGGCCAGGTGCACAAAGGTGTGCTGCACAACGGCGAGAAGGTGGCGGTCAAGGTGCAACGCCCCGGCCTGCGCGAGCAGATCACCCTCGATCTCTACATCGTGCGCAACATCGCCGCCTGGCTCAACCGCAACGTCGGTCTGATCCGCAGTGATCTGGTGGCCCTGATCGACGAGCTGGGCAAGCGGGTGTTCGAGGAGATGGACTATTTCAACGAAGCCAGCAACGCCGAAAAATTCGCCGCCCTGCACGCCCATAACCCCCGCATTGCTGTGCCACGCATCCATCGCGAGGCCACCAGTCGGCGGGTGCTGACGATGGAGTGGATTGACGGTGTCAAGCTCACCAACCTGGAGGCGGTTCGGGAGCTCGGCTTCGACCCCGACGACATGGTGCAGGTGGGCGTCGACTGCAGCCTGCAACAGCTGCTGGAGCATGGTTTCTTTCACGCTGACCCGCACCCAGGCAACCTCTTGGCCCTCGCCGACGGGCGCCTGGCCTACCTCGATTTCGGCATGATGAGCGAGGTCAGCCGTGCCTCACGAACCGGCCTGATTCAGGCTGTGGTGCACCTGGTCAACCGCAATTTCGCGAAACTCTCCAAGGATTTCGTCAGCCTTGGCTTTCTGGCTGAGGATGTGAACCTCGAACCGATTGTGCCGGCGTTTGAGACCGTGTTCGGCCAGGCCCTCGAACAAGGGGTGAGCCGCATGGACTTCAAGGCGGTCACTGACGATCTGAGCGGGGTGATGTATCGCTTCCCGTTTCGGGTGCCGCCCTATTACGCGCTGATCATCCGTTCGCTGGTGACCCTGGAGGGCATCGCCCTCAGCGTCGATCCTGACTTCAAGATCCTCGGTGCGGCCTACCCCTACTTCGCCCGACGGCTGATGGAGGACCCCGATCCATCCCTGCGCCAGAGCCTGAAAGAAATGCTGTTCGACGGCGAGGTCTTCCGCTGGCAGCGACTCGACAACCTGGTGGCCAGCGCCGCCCAGGGGAGCGAACTGGACCTCGATGGGCTGCTGGACCAGGTGATCACCTTCCTGTTTTCGGAGAACGGTGGTTTGCTGCGGCGCCAACTCGTCGACGCCGCTGTTGAAAACCTCGATGACCTGGCCTGGCAGACCACCCTCAGCCTGAGCCGACGCTTGCCGCCGCGCTTGCAGCGCCTGCAACCTCCTGGGTTGCGGGAGTGGTCTGAGGAGCAACAGGACAACGGCGCCGACCTGTTGCTGAGGCTCGAACCGATCCGCCAACTGATGCGCATCCTGGTGGCGTTGCCTGGCTTCGAACCCCAGATGCTGCTGAATCGGGTGCCGCGCCTGCTGGCCGAACCCGGCCTGCGAAGCATGGGCCGCGACCTGGCCCGGGGTCTGGCCGAACGGGGTCTGGTGCGGTTGCTGCGGGATGTCCTGGTGACAGGCCGCAACCGATCAGCCCAGCCCGCCTAGAGTCGATTCCAACCAATCCGTGCAGAACCTGGTGGTCAGCCGCAGCAGAAGCACCCATCGGCGTCGCCTGTTGGCTGCGGGCCTGATGGTTCTCTGCTGCAGCCCGCTGCTGCCACCGCAACCCGTCCGGGCGGCTGAAAACCTGGTGTTCGTGAGCGGCGCCTTCCGCCGCTCGATTCCGGTCGCCGATCTGGAGCATCTGGCCAACACCGGTCAGGCCCGTGGCCTGCTGGCCGACGTGCTTGCCCTGGCCAAACAGGATCCGGCCACCGTGGCCAAACTGCTCAAGGAGTCGATCACCCTGCCGATCACCCTGGTCAGCAGGCTGCTCAACACCCGCATCGGTGAAGCCCTGCTCAAGCGAGTGGGACAGATTGTCTTTCCCTTGTATGCCAGCGGCGACAGCGTGCCCGCCCTGCGCTCGGCCATCATCTTGGGATTGGTCGAGGGCAAAGGGTCCCTGTCAGCTATCTCGTTCTTCAGGGCCTATCCGACCCAGGAGATGGAAGTGAGCATTCCAGCGCTGCTGAATTTGATGAGCAAGGCCAGCTCGATCAGCGAACTGGTCCGCTTCTTCTCCGAGTCTCCCCTGGACGGCCTCAAGGGCAGCAACTGAGCGGCACGTAGATTCGCCCTAGCGTCCCCCTTTGCCGTGCCCCTGCTCCGATCCCTGCGGCGATTGGGCAGCAGGCCGACCCATCAGGACTGGCCTGGCCTGATCGAGGCCTACCGCCGTTGGCTGCCGGTCAGCGCCAGCACCCCGGTGATCACCCTGCACGAAGGGGCCACCCCGTTGATACCGGCCAAGGCCGTGTCCGAACGCATCGGTCGGGGCGTCAGGGTCTTCCTCAAGTACGACGGCCTGAATCCCACCGGGTCGTTCAAGGACCGGGGCATGACGATGGCCATTTCCAAGGCCAAGGAAGCCGGCTCTGAAGCCGTCATCTGCGCCAGCACCGGCAACACCTCGGCCGCAGCCGCGGCCTATGCGCGCCGCGGTGGCATGCGGGCATTCGTGCTGATCCCGGATGGGTATGTGGCCCAGGGCAAATTGGCCCAGGCGCTGCTCTATGGCGCCGAAGTGATCGCGATCCAGGGCAACTTCGACCGGGCCCTGACGATCGTGCAGGAAGTGGCGAACCAGTACCCGATCACCCTGGTCAACTCCGTCAATCCCTACCGCCTGCAGGGGCAAAAGACAGCAGCCTTCGAAGTGGTCGACGCCCTCGGAGAGGCCCCTGACTGGCTGTGCATCCCGGTCGGTAACGCCGGCAACATCAGCGCCTATTGGATGGGCTTCAACGAGTACAGAGCGGCCGGCCACTGCCGCCAGCTGCCGCGGATGATGGGCTTTCAAGCCGCCGGCTCGGCACCGCTGGTGCTGGGGCACACCGTTGAACAACCCGACACGATCGCCACCGCGATCCGCATCGGCAACCCGGTCAACCGCGACAACGCCCTGCGGGTGCGCAGCGAAAGCAATGGTGACTTCATGGCCGTCACCGACGCCGAGATCATTGCGGCCTACAAGCTGCTGGGCAGCGAGGAAGGGGTGTTCTGCGAACCCGCCAGCGCCGCCTCTGTAGCCGGTCTGCTCAAGCGCAGCCATGAGGTGCCCGCGGGGGCCAGGGTGGTCTGCGTGCTGACCGGCAATGGGCTCAAAGATCCGGGTACCGCGATCGAACACAACGATGCCCGCTTCCACACCGGACTGGCCGCGGAAACGGACACCGTGGCCCGCGTGATGGGCTTCTAAGCAGAGGCCCTCGCCAAGATCCAATCCACAAACAGGCTGCTGAGAACCTGGGGAATCCGCCCCTGCTTCTGTCGAAGGCAGCGGGTGAACGCCAAGCCACCGCGTCCCTCGGAATTCCCCAAGGGCGGGAAACGGGGGAAACCGGTTGGTTTTTCCCATTCAGCTGAAGCCATTCCCCAGCCCTGATCAGCACAAATCCTTGTGACAGCAAGGGAAGACGAGGCTTTTCCGCGGTTTCCCCAGGCCCTTCTACGACGGATTGTTTGGTTTAAAAGACTCTCAATCCAAAGTTGGAAGGCAGGGAAAACCACACGTTGCGCATCGGACCAGGCTGTGGAAGCGTGGAGGACCCACCGGGCCCAGGCCCCACGCAACCGCAATGAAGCTGGTTTGCTCCCAGTCCGAACTCAGCGCCAGCCTTCAGCTGGTGAGTCGCGCGGTCGCCGCCAGGCCCACCCACCCGGTGCTGGCCAATGTGTTGTTGACAGCCGATGCGGGCACCGGTCGCCTCAGCCTGACCGGCTTTGATCTCAATCTCGGCATTCAGACCAGCCTGCCCGCTTCGGTCGAGGTCAGTGGCGCCATCACCCTGCCGGCGCGCCTGTTCGGCGAGATTGTGACCCGGCTCGCCACCGACAGCCCGATCACCCTGAGCTGCCCTGAAGGCCAGGAGCAACTCGAGCTCACGAGCCTCTCGGGCAGCTACCAGATGCGCGGCATGCCCGCGGATGACTTTCCGGATCTGCCGCTGGTGCAGACGGGGGTGCCGATTCGCCTCGAATCCGAGGCCCTGATCCAGGGCCTGCGGGGCACCCTGTTCGCCAGCAGCGGCGACGAAGCCAAGCAGTTGCTGACCGGCGTTCACCTGCAACTCGATCCCGAGGGGCTCGAGTGCGCCGCCACGGACGGTCATCGCCTGGCTGTGCTGCGCTTGCCCCACGCCCAATCGGCTCAGGCCGCCGGTGGTGAACCGTTCGCGGTCACCGTGCCGGCCCGCTCGCTGCGGGAGCTGGAACGGCTGCTGTCGGGGCGACCCTCCACCGAGCCCCTGAGCCTGTTCTGCGACCGCGGCCAGGTGGTGTTCCTGTGGGCGGATCAGGTCCTCACCAGCCGCAGTCTGGATGGCGCCTATCCGAACTATCGCCAGCTGATCCCCGAGAGTTTCAGCCGTGCCATCCAGCTGGAACGGCGCGCCCTGATCGCCGCGCTCGAGCGCGTCGCTGTGCTGGCTGATCAGCACAACAACGTGGTCAAGCTCAGCGCTGATCCGGAAGAGGGCCAGTTGCAGATCAGCGCTGACGTGCAGGATGTGGGCAGTGGCTCCGAGTCGCTCGCCGCCACGATCAGCGGTGATGCGATTCAGATCGCCTTCAACGTCCGCTACCTGCTCGATGGTCTCAAGGCGATCGGTGGTGACCAGGTTGTCCTGCGCTGCAATGGCCCCACCACGCCGGCCGTGCTCACGCCGGTCGATGATGGGCGCTTCACCTATCTGGTGATGCCGGTTCAGATTCGTCAGTGAGCGTTTGTGCCTCTGCCCGAGCAGCTGCTGCTGAGTGATCTGTTGCGTCGCCGTGTGCGTTGCGATCAGGGACTCGACCATGGGGCCGGCGTCCTGCCCTGGATGCATCCCCCGGTCCATCGGCTGCTGGGCTGGGTCAGCCGACCGTCTGCCTTTGGCTCACGCCGGCTGGTCTGGCGTCTCAACCAGCTGCGGGGTCTCGCTGAACTCGAAGCGTTGGTCAAAGGTGAGCCTGCCGACACCGAGCTGGAGACGGTCGAACGGCTGCCGACCCTGTTTCAGGCAGCGGTGCTGGGCAACCGTGAACAACCGCTCGGCACCGTGGTGGATGCGGCAATCGACCTGGGCACCGGTGCCATTCGCCATTACCTGGTCAGCCGCAGCGATCCGCGCCTGCCGGGCAGCAGCCGCTGGCGCCTGAGTCCCGAGCGCATCGACGATCAGCAGCCGGGTCGGGTGTTCGCCCGGCTTGAGGAACTCGACGACCTGCCCCTGGCGCGGGCCAGCGTGCGCCAGGAGCTGTTGCGTCGTTCGCGCCGCTGGCGGGATCAGGTTCAGGATCTGGGTGACCGGTTTGAACAACGGGTTGAAGGCTGGCTCGAGGAGCCCCCCTGGCAGGACTCTGAACCCGCCCGCCGCCGCGTTGATGGCTCCGCAGATGACTGGTCCGAACAAGAGGCCTGGGATCAGCGACCGCCGCGTCGCTCGGCTGCGGTGACCGACGATGACCCCTGGATCTGATACTGGAGGGCTGACGCCTCGCCGCCGTGCCTTCGTCTGCGCCCCAGCCCGACTATCCCCTGGATGCGGCTCTGAAGAAGGAGAATCTCAGTCGCGCCGATTACGACGAGATCTGTCGCCGCCTGGGACGGGCTCCGAACCGGGCTGAACTGGGCATGTTCGGGGTCATGTGGTCCGAGCACTGCTGCTATCGCAACAGCCGGCCCCTGCTGGCGGGGTTCCCCACCAGCGGCCCGCGCATCCTCGTTGGCCCCGGTGAAAACGCCGGTGTGGTCGATCTGGGCGAGGGGCAACGGTTGGCCTTCAAGATCGAAAGCCACAACCATCCCTCGGCCGTCGAGCCGTTTCAGGGTGCGGCCACGGGCGTGGGTGGCATCCTGCGGGACATCTTCACCATGGGTGCCCGGCCGATCGCCCTGCTGAATGCGTTGCGGTTCGGGCCGCTGGATGATCCGCGCAATGTTGGCCTGATGGAGGGGGTGGTGGCTGGCATTGCCCATTACGGCAACTGCGTCGGCGTGCCCACGGTGGGCGGAGAGGTGGCCTTCGATTCCAGTTACAGCGGCAACCCCCTGGTCAATGCCATGGCCCTGGGGCTGATGGAAACCGAGCAGATCGTCTGCTCCGGTGCCGAGGGCATCGGCTACCCGGTCGTCTATGTGGGCAGCACCACCGGCCGCGATGGCATGGGCGGCGCCAGCTTCGCCAGTGCCGAGCTCACCGAGGCCTCGCTGGATGACCGGCCCGCTGTGCAGGTGGGTGATCCCTTTCTGGAGAAGGGGTTGATCGAGGCCTGTCTTGAGGCCTTCCAGAGTGGTGATGTGGTCGCGGCCCAGGACATGGGTGCCGCCGGCCTCACCTGCAGCTGTTCGGAAATGGCGGCCAAGGGGGGGCTGGGGATCGAACTCGATCTGGATCGGGTGCCGGCCCGTGAGCAGGGCATGACCGCCTACGAATTTCTGCTCAGCGAGTCCCAGGAGCGCATGCTGTTCGTGGTCAGACCCGGCCGTGAACAGGCCCTGATGGCCCGTTTCAGCCGCTGGGGTCTGCAGGCGGCCGTGGTTGGTCGGGTGCTGGAAGAGAACGTCGTGCGCGTGCTGCAGAACGGCGCCGTGGCGGCCGAGGTGCCCGCCAGCGCCCTGGCCGACGACACGCCGATCAACCACCACGAGCTGCTCGCCGAGCCGCCGGCTGCCAATCAGGCTCACTGGCGTTGGCGCGAAGCAGATCTGCCCGCCGCCACCGACGCTGGCATCACCCCCACCCGGGGAGCGCGGGCCGGTCAGCCCACCAGCTGGACCGAGGTGCTGCTCGAGCTGCTCGATGACCCCACGATTGCTTCCAAGCGCTGGGTCTACCGCCAGTACGACCATCAGGTGCAGGCCAACACGGTTGTTCCTCCCGGCGGTGCCGATGCGGCGGTAGTGCGTCTGCGGCCCCAGCAGGGTGAGGGATGCCTCAGCGCCAGCCGTCGCGGTGTGGCGGCGGTGGTCGACTGTCCCAACCGCTGGGTGGCCCTCGATCCCGAGCGGGGTGGCATGGCGGCGGTGGCCGAGGCGGCTCGCAACCTGAGCTGCGTCGGCGCCGAGCCCCTGGCGATCACCGACAACCTCAATTTTCCGTCTCCTGAGACCCCGACGGGCTATTGGCAGCTGGCCATGGCTTGCCGCGGTCTTTCGGCCGCCTGCACGGCCCTCGGCACCCCCGTCACCGGTGGCAATGTCTCCCTCTACAACGAGACCCGTCTCCCCGATGGCTCAATGCAACCGATCCATCCCACACCGGTGGTGGGCATGGTCGGTCTGGTGCAGGACCTTGGTCGCCTGTGCGGTCTGGCCTGGCGCGAGCCCGGTGATGCGATCTGGTTGTTGGGGGTGCCGTTGAGCGAGGTCGATGATCCCCGCGTCAGCCTGGCGGCAACCAGTTACCTGGAACGGTTGCATGGTGTGGTCACCGGCCGGCCGCCGCTGACCGATCTGGACCTGGAAAAGATCGTGCAGGCGACGGTGCGCGCAGCCATCGCCGACGGTTTGCTGGCCTCGGCCCACGATCTCAGCGACGGTGGTCTGGGGGTCGCTGCGGCCGAATGCTGCATCGCTTCGGGCCTGGGGGCCAGCCTTGCGCTGCCCAGGCCGGCTGATGGGAGCCGACTGGATCGGTTGTTGTTTGCTGAAGGGGGAGCTCGCATCCTGGTCAGCGTGCCGGCCGCTCAGGCCACCGCTTGGCAACAGTGTCTTGACACCGCCGGTGCGGCGTTGCCCGCTCAGCGACTGGGGCTGGTCAGCGCTGATCCCACCCTGGTGATCAGCGTTGCCGATGCACCGTTGCTTCAGCTGCAGGTCAGCCGGCTGGGCTCGGTCTTTGAGCAGGCGATCCCCCGCCGCATGGCCAGCGGAATCCCCCCCACGGCCTGATGCAGAATGAAGTCGACTGGCGCGCTGATGGCTCTGTGGACGATGCCCTTCTCTCGTCCATGAGCCCAGCATCCATGAGCCTCAACGAGCGTCCTGACAAGCCTGAAGAGGCCTGTGGTGTGTTCGCTGTGCTGGCTGCCGGACAGCCCGTCGCCAACCTCACCTATTTCGGTCTCTACGCACTTCAGCATCGGGGTCAGGAATCGGCCGGGATCGCCGTGTTTGACGGTGAGGCCAGGGTGCGCATGCACAAGGACATGGGTTTGGTGTCCCAGGTGTTCGATCAGTCCGTGCTCGAACGTTTGGTCGGTGATCTGGCGATCGGTCACAACCGCTATTCGACCACTGGCAGCAGCAGAGTCTGCAACGCCCAGCCGGTGCTGCTGATGACCCGGCTGGGTCCTCTGGCCCTAGCCCACAACGGCAATCTGGTCAATGCGGCCGAGCTGCGCCAGTCTCTGCAGGAGCACACGGATCACTTCAACTCGACCACCGATTCCGAGTTGATCGCGTTTGCGATCCAGCAGCAGGTGAACCGTGGCCAGGACTGGGACAGCGCGATTCGCGCCGCCGCAGGTCGCTGTCGCGGTGCCTTCAGCCTGGTGATCGGCACCCCCGTCGGCCTGTTTGCCCTCAGGGACGGTCACGGCATTCGCCCGCTGGTGTACGGCCATCTGGGGGAGCCGTCCGACGCTCAGTGGGTGGTCAGCAGTGAGACCTGCGGCCTGGACATCATCGGTGCCACCTTTGACGATGACGTGCAACCCGGTGAACTGATCCATTTCAGACCCGGTGCGACCGAGCCTGAACGCAGCAGCTGGTGTCAGGAGCCGGCCAAGCTCTGTGTGTTCGAGATGATTTATTTCGCCCGGCCTGACAGCCGTTTCTTCGGCGAGTCGCTCTACAGCTATCGGGTTCGCATCGGCGAGGCTCTGGCCCGTGAGATGCCGGTGGAAGCCGATTTGGTCATTGGCGTCCCTGACTCCGGCATTCCTGCTGCCATCGGCTACTCGCAGTTCACCGGCATTCCTTTTGCTGACGGTCTGATCAAGAACCGCTATGTGGGTCGCACCTTCATTCAACCCACCCAGGCCATGCGCGAGGCTGGCATTCGGGTCAAACTCAACCCCCTGCCGGATGTGCTGGCGGGCAAGCGGGTGGTGGTGATCGACGACTCGATCGTGCGCGGGACCACCAGCCGCAAGCTGGTCGCTGCCCTGCGCGATGCCGGTGCCACCGAAGTGCACATGCGCATCAGCTCGCCGGCGGTCACCCATCCCTGTTTCTACGGGATCGACACCGACACGCAGGATCAGCTGATTGCGGCCCGCCTCACCCTGGCTGAGATCACCGCCCATCTGGGCGTTGATTCGTTGGCCTATCTGAGCAAAGGCGGCATGGTCGAGGCAGCCCAGGCCCCTTCGTCCCAGTTCTGCACCGCCTGTTTTGACGGCGCCTATCCGATTGAGATGGACGATGCGGTGCGCTCCAGCAAGCTGATGCTCGAGCCGGCTGGTCTGGCGGCGACCGTCACAGAGCGCTGATCAGGGGCACCAGTTCCTGCACGGTCTGGCCCGTGGGCAGTGACAGTTGCAGCCCCGCTGATGACGGTCCCTCAGCTTGCAGGTCCTGGGCAGCCAGGCGCAGGCTGCCGTCTCCGGGTGAGAGCCGCACGCCGACGATCGCCCCCGCTTCCGGTTGCAGATCGACGAGAGCGTCGCTGCGTTGCAGAAACTGCAGGCCGATCTGTCCCAGATCACCACGCAGGCAGGTGCGCAGCTGGTTGACATCGAGCCGTTTGATCTGACCCAGGCGGCTGGCCATCAGCACCGTGGCGCTCGGGCCGACATCGGCCGCACCGACGATCGTTTCACCCGGCAGCAGACGCATCAGCATCGGACCCTGGGCCGTGCGCCCCATCAGTGGCAGGTTGCTGTCGTTGACGGCCAGCCGCAGCAGCCGAGCTGTCGAGCTGGCGATCAACACTTCGCCCCCTTCCCGGCAGATCACCACCCGTTGCAGGGTGACCCCTTCTTTCAATTTGAGGACGGTGGTCGCGCGGCCTGAGAGGTCCTGAACGTCCTCGAGCGGTAGGCGTTTGAAGCGCCCGTCGCTGCTCAGCAGCCCGAGGCTCACGCCGGCCTCGCTGGGCAGGGGCAACACCTGGACCACGGGATCACCGCCGATGCCATCGGGCAGGAAGCGTTCCAGCAGGCCGGGCTGTTGGCCAGCGAATTCCCAGCGCAGCAGGGCCACACGGCCGCTGGATGTGAAGGCCAGCAGGGCTGGTTGTCCGCTGATCGGCAGGATCAACCGTGCCGGTGCCGGCTGGTCGGCGGCGGCGGCGGCCTCGTCCAGATGCAGCCGTCCCAGCGTCTGGGCATTGACGATGCGCACGGCCCCGTCGGCTTGGATCAGCAACCGGCTGTCGCTGCTGAGGGCAGCGAAGGCCTGTTGCCGTTGGAGTTCGGCGTTGGGTCTGACGGCGGCCGCCCGCTGGGCCACCAGCTCATCACCGCCCTCCACCAGTCGGGTGCGGCGAGGGGTGGCATACCGCTTCTTGAGACCCTTGAGTTCGCTGATCAGGGCGTCCAGCAGCGACGCGCGGTCATCCAGCAGGTGGTGCAGCCGTGTCCGCTCCAGGCGCAGCTCGTCTGCTTCCTGGCGCAGGCCCTCTTGCTCCAGCCCGGTCAGTCGCCGCAGGGGCATGGCCAGCACCGCATCGGCCTGGCGTTCCGTCAGGTCCAGATGCACCTGCAGGCTGGCGCGAGCACTGGCGGCATCCCGCGCCTCCTGAATCATCGCGATCACCCGTTGCAGGGCATCGAGGGCCTTGATCAGGCCCTCGACCACCTCGAGCCGGTCTTCGCATTTCTTGAGGGCGTGACGGGTGCGGCGGATCAGCGTCAGTTCCCGGTACTCGAGGAACTCCTGCAACAGCTGGCGCAGGGTCAGTTGCACCGGCTGGCCATTGACCAGTGCCAGCAGGATCGCGCCAAAATTGCTTTGCAGGGCGGTGCGGCGCTGCAGATCGGTGAGCACCGTCTCAGCGTTGGCATCGCGCCGCAGCTCGACCACCACCCGCATGCCGTCGCGGTCGCTCTCGTCACGGATGTCGGCGATGCCGCCGATCTTGCCGTCGTTGACCTGCTCAGCCAGCTTCTCGATCCAGCCGGCCTTGCTGAGCTGATAGGGCAGCTCGGTGATCACCACAGCGCTGCGGCGATGGCGCCCCTTGCCGGGTTGCACCTCTTCGATGTGAGCCACACCCCGCATGGGGATGCTGCCGCGACCGCTGAGGTAGGTGTCGCGGACGCCGCTGCCGATCAGCACCTCGCCGCCGGTCGGAAAGTCCGGACCGGGCACCAGTTCCAGCAACTTGTCGTCGCTCAGATCTGGTTTGCGCACCAGGGCGATCAGGGCGTCGACCACCTCACCCAGGTTGTGGGGGGGGATGTTGGTGGCCATGCCCACGGCAATGCCGGTGCAGCCGTTGAGGATCAGAAACGGCAGCTGGGCCGGCAGCACGGTGGGTTCCTGCTGGGAACCGTCGAAGTTGGCGGCAAAGTCAACGGTGTCGTTGCCGATCTCGTCGAGCAGCGCTTCGTTGGCGATTGGTGCCAGCCGCGTTTCGGTGTAGCGCATCGCCGCCGGCGGGTCGTCGTCGACCGAACCGAAATTGCCGTGGCCATCCAGCAGGGGGTTGCGGCTGGCAAAGGTCTGCACCAGGCGCACCAGGGCGTCATAGACCGCCTGGTCGCCGTGGGGGTGGTACTTGCCGAGCACGTCACCGACCACACGGGCGCACTTGCGGTACGGCCGATCGGGGGTCAGTCCCAGCTCGTGCATCGCGTAGAGGATGCGCCGCTGGACCGGTTTGAGCCCGTCGCGCACGTCGGGAAGCGCCCGCCCGACGATCACGCTCATCGCGTACTCGAGGTACGAACGCTGCATCTCCTGATGCAGCGCGATCGGCTGGATGCGCGGGTCTTCGGGTCGCTCCTCGGCCATCCGGTGCTGCGGTGTGAGGGCTGATGGTGGCGCTCAGCCTACAGATCTTCTTCGGGGCTTCCTTCCGGTGAGGCATTGGCATGGGCGCGCTCGACCACTGCCTTGAGGTCCTGCAGGTTCAGCAGCTTCTGGGTCACGGCGCGCAGCTGGGCCCCCCAGAGCTGTTCCTTCTGGTAGCTCTCGAGCACATAGTTCGGGTCAGCGTCGAGGGCGCGGCTGGCCAGTTCCAGGGCCTCCTGGCGTTGTTGCGGACCCTGGGCGAACAGGCCGGCTGCCAGGGCCAGGGTGGGTTCGGCCGCGTCGGGTTTGATCTTCAGCACCGCCCGCCAGCGATTGATCGCAGCGCTGCGATCCCCCTGCTCAAACAGAACCAGGGCCTGGTTGTTGATCGCCTCCCAGAAGCCCTGTCGCAGGCTGGCTGCCCGTTCAAAATCGGCCAGCGCGGCCCGGGGGTTCCCCAGGAGCAGGTGGGCGTTGCCCAGATCAAAGAAGGCCCCGGCGTTGCGGCTATCGAGCCGCAGACCTTCCTGCAGCAGTCCGACCGCCTGTTGCGGGTTGCTGTTGCGCAGGGCCAGGGAGCCTTCGGCGAACCAGATTCCGGCATTGCGTGGATCCAGTTGTTTGGCCCGTGCCAGGGACACGGCCGCCGCCTTGAGCTGGTTGCTGCGCAGTTGGGCTTCCGCCAGCAGCAACCAGCCACGGGGATCCTGCGGCAGAAGTTGCACCGTCAGCGCTGCCAGCCTGGCGGCATCGGCGGCCTGGCCCAGGCGCAGCAGGCGACCGGCCGCCTGGGCGATGCCCAGCCCCGCGCCTTCAAGCTCCTGGGGCCGCGGCACATAGACGTAGGGCACCAGGGCCTGGGCCGGCCTGGGGGTGCTCACCAGAGTCAGCGCTGCGATGGCGGATCCGCTCAGCACCGGCAACACGGCCCTGGACAACGCAGCGGTGATCCGTGAGCGCCGAGCGCACAGGCCCATGGAAACCAGACAGGTCAGCTCAGCCTAGGGAGCGGATGTTGCGGCGCCATTGGTCTGGCTTGATGCGTCGCAGGGCTGAAGCCCGCAACTGCTCATCCCAGATCTGATCGCTCCAGGTCAAGGCTGCGTCGGCCTGCAGGTTCAGCAGCCAGGGCCTGGGCTGCAGCTCGGGATCAAGGCTGCTGCTGGGCTGTCGGTTCCAGGGGCAGACCTCCTGGCAGATGTCGCAGCCCGCCACCCAGGGAGCCATGGCTCTGCTGATCTCCAGGGGCAGTTGCGGGTCCCTGTTTTCGATCGTGTGGAAGGCGATGCAGCGGCGGCTGTCGACCACGAATGGCTCGACGATCGCCTGGGTGGGACAGGCGTCCAGGCAGGCCGTGCAACTGCCGCACAGGCTGTCGGCGGGTTCGTCCGCAGGCAGCTCGATGCTCAGCAGCAGATGACCCAGCAGCAACCAGGATCCCTGGTGTCGGTTGATCAGATTGCTGTTCTTGCCGATCCAGCCCAGGCCTGCCTCCTCGGCCCAAACTTTGTCCAACAGGGGGGCGCTGTCGACACAGGCCCGCCAGCGCAATCCGGTGATGCGCTGCTCGAGCCAACGGCCCAGGCTTCGCAGCCGTTGATCGATCACGCGGTGGTAGTCGCGGCCCCAGCCGTAACGGGCCACGGCCAGGGATCCCGGCGCTCGTTCAGCACTGACGTAGTAATTGAGTCCGACGGCCAGCACGCTGCGCACCTCGGGAAGCAGCAGCTCCAGCTGTTGCCGGCGGGCATCGCCCATCCAGCCCATGGAGGCCTGGTGGCCTGCCGCCAGCCAGCGTTCGAGTGCGGCGGTGCGCAGCCGCACTCGCGGGCTGGGGGAAACCGTAGCCAGGCCCACCGGTTCAAAGCCCAGCAGACGGGCCTGCTGCTTCAACGCTGCTGCCAGTTCGGCGGTTTCACAGGCCTCATCACTGGCCTTAGCACCGGCCGTGCTCCTGGCAGAACCGCTGATCACCCGTACAGTGCGCCCACACTTCCAAGTTTGCAGCGAATTGACCGTGGGACCAGAAACCTCAGGCCGGCTGGCACCGGTGTTGCGTTGGATCGGCCTCACCCTGGTCGTGCTGCTGGCCCTGCAGGTGCTGGTTCTGCTCAGTGGCTGGAACTGGGCCGAGGACAACTTCCGCCAGCTGTTCGTGCAGGTGCTGGTCAGTCAGGCGCCCATGGCTCTGGTCGGCCTTGTGCTGATGCTGGTGGGAGCCCGCCTTGAAGCGCCCGCA
The DNA here is from genome assembly GCA_964546045.1 of uncultured Klebsiella sp. Taxonomy (GTDB): domain Bacteria; phylum Cyanobacteriota; class Cyanobacteriia; order PCC-6307; family Cyanobiaceae; genus RGUW01. Next base: position 14,310 of record CAZJIF010000010.1, read on the forward strand.
GGTCGCAGCGCCCTGCGCGTGACCACCGGTGTGCTCAGCATCCTGCTGGCGGTGGCCATGCTGGTCACCGTGCCGGTGTCGATCAGCGGCGACCGCTCACTGGCCGAGCAGACCGACCAGCAGTTGCAGGCCGGCAAGGGTCAGGTCGAGATGATGCGTTCCCAGCTGGCTTCTGCCACGCCTGAAGCGTTGGATCAGTTGGTGCAGCAGGCCGATCAGGCCGGTCAACTGCCAGCCCAGGCCAGCGCCACTCAGAAGCGTCAGCTGGTCAAACAGCTCATGGGAGCGCAGATCAAACGGGCCGAGGACCAGCTCAACCAGCAGCGCAAGGCGCGCGATCTGAACGTCAACCAGCGGCGGATCGGCGGCACCGTTAGTGCCATCGTGCTGTTGATCGCCTTTGTGCTGATTGCCCTGGTCGCCCTGCTCTGACCGGGCTTCCCCCCGGCTGGCTAAGTTGCGGATTGGTGCCTCAAGCCGCTGCCGGGAGCTGAAGTGGTTCCATCCAGTCCAAAACCCGACGAACCGTTGGGTGATCGTCTTCAGCAGGACCTGAAGAACGATCTGATCGCCGGTCTGCTGGTGGTGATTCCATTGGCGACCACCATCTGGCTGGCCACCACCGTCAGCCGGTTTGTGCTGGCGTTCCTGACGTCGATTCCCAAGCAGTTCAATCCGTTCAACACCCTGAATCCGGTGTTGCAGGAGCTGATCAACCTGGGGGTCGGTCTGCTGGTTCCCCTCTTGGGAATCCTGCTGATCGGGTTGATGGCCCGCAACATCGTGGGCCGCTGGCTGCTTGAGTTCGGTGAGGGGACTCTGCTGCGGATCCCGCTCGCGGGCTCGGTCTACAAGACCCTCAAGCAACTGCTTGAAACCTTTCTGCAGGGCAGCTCAAGCCGTTTCCGCCGGGTGGTTGTGGTCGAGTACCCCCGCGAGGGTCTCTATGCCCTTGGTTTTGTCACCGGTGTGATCGGCGGTTCCCTCCAGGCCGGTTTCGACGAGCCGATGCTGAGTGTGTTCATCCCGACCGCCCCCAACCCGACCACTGGTTGGTACGCGTTGGTGCCGGAGCGGTCGGTGCGGGATCTTGACCTTTCCGTCGAAGATGCTTTTCGCACGATCATCTCGGCTGGCATCGTCAGCCCCGATGATCGTGAGCCTGCCTCCAATCGCAGTTTTTCCAGCCTTCTGGCCCAATTGCGTGCACCCCAGCTCTCCTGATGCAGAGTCGAACCATTGCCAGGGAACTGGCCTTGCTGATGCTGGGTCAGACCAGCGACCGAGGCGACCGCCCTGCGGCTGCTTCTGGTTCCAGGGATCTCTCTGACGCCTCGCTCGCTCCCCTGCTGCACCAGGCCCTCGCCGGTCTGCATCAGCACGCCCGCGAGGCCCTGGACCGTTCGGCTGAAAACCTCCAGAGTGCCGAGCAGCAACTGCTGGACAGTGAGCTGCATGAAGGGGCCGATGCCCAGCAGGCGGCTCAGCTGCCGCGGGTGCGTCAGCACCTCAAGGATGGACTGGCGCAGGCGGAGATGGCCCTCAATCGCATTTCGGCGGTGTTGGAGCTGCCGCGGGTGCTGTTGCTCGCCGACCAGCAGGAGGTGCGCAGTGATGCGATCGCCCGCACCCGGGCCGTGCTCAAGAACCGCGAACAGATCGACACCAGCTTGGATCAGGTGATGGAAGGCTGGCGATTGACCCGTTTGCCCCGCATCGATCGCGACATCCTGCGGCTCGCTGCGGCTGATCTGGAGGTCTTTGGCACCCCGGCGGCCGTCGCCTGCAACGAGGCGATCGAACTGGCGCATCGCTACAGCGATGATCAGGGTCGCCGCATGATCCATGGCGTGCTGCGGCGGCTCACCAGCGCCGCCTCTGCGTCCTGATCGGACCTGCTGACCCGATGGTTTACGACTGGTTCAACCGCAGTGCGGCTTCCGAAGCGGCGGCAGCCGAGCCGGATCCCGAATCCGCACCCAAGCCCGAGGCCGTCAGCGAGGTTTCGGGCCAGGACGATGCCCTGGCCTGGGCCAGGGAGGCCTATGCCCGGCTCAAGGCCCAGCAGGAGGCGGCCCGGGCCGAGGCCGAGGTCGCCGAACCCCAGGATCTGGAGGTGCCGGCTGCTGCCGAACCGACCGAACCGGCTGAGCCGGTTGGACCACCAGCAGAGCCTGAAGCGGTCCATGGGCCCGCACCGACGTTGTCTCTGCTCGAGTTGGCGGCCGCCCAGCGCGCCGAGCGTCTTGAAGCGCTCACCGCCGTCGAGAGCCCTGTCACGGCGGCCCCGCTAGCGCCCCCGCCAGCTGCGTCACCAGCCGTTGTGGAGGCCGCCACCGCTGAACCGCAGCTGGGCGCGTTCGATGACGCGTTCACCTGGTCAGCCGAGGTGCTGGCTGCCCAGGGCAAGCGGGCCGATCAGATTTCCCTTGAAGAGATCGATTGGCTGACCCGTCTGCGTCGGGGGCTTGAGAAGACCCGTCAGGGCTTCGTCACCCAGCTTCTGGAGAACCTTGGTGACGACCCCCTCACACCTGCGGTTCTCGACGATCTGGAGACCACCCTGTTGCGCGCCGATGTGGGGGTCCAGGCCACCGATCAGGTGCTCGACGCTCTGCGCAGGCGCCTCAACACCGAAGTGGTGGATCCCGCCGAGGGGATCCGCTTTCTCAAGGAGCAGCTCAGGGACCTGCTCGAGACCCCGATTCGTCGTTGTGACCATCCACTGCTGGCGCCCCAGCGCGGTCGTCTCAATGTCTGGCTGCTGGTGGGCGTCAATGGCGTCGGCAAGACCACGACCCTGGGCAAGTTGGCCAACCTGGCGGTGCGCAGCGGCTACAGCGCCTTGATTGCCGCTGCCGATACGTTTCGGGCCGCTGCCGTGCAGCAGGTGCAGGTCTGGGGTGACCGCAGCGGGGTGCCGGTGATCGCCAACCCCAGCGCCAATGCCGACCCCGCCGCCGTCGTCTACGACGCCATCGGCGCAGCCCAGGCCAAGGGCACCGAACTGGTGCTGGTTGACACGGCCGGTCGCCTGCAGACCAAGCACAACCTGATGGAGGAATTGGCCAAGGTGCGCCGCATCGTCGACAAACTGGCCCCCGATGCCGCCGTGGAGTCGCTGTTGGTGCTCGATGCCAGCCAGGGTCAGAACGGGTTGCGCCAGGCGATGGCCTTTGCCAGTGCTGCCGGCCTCACCGGTGTGGTGCTCACCAAGCTCGATGGCAGCGCCCGCGGCGGGGTGGCTCTGGCTGTGGCCTCAGAAGCCGGTCTGCCGATCCGGTTCATCGGCGCCGGAGAGGGCATCCGCGACCTGCGCCCGTTCAACAGTTTCGAGTTCGTCGAAGCGCTGCTGGCCGGCTGAACCGGGCAACCATCGCTACTGTGCGGGTCCTTGCGGCTGAGTGCCGTGTGGACGGCCTCAGAATCGTTGCGTCAGCTTCTCGACAGCCTCAGCAGGGAGCAGCGCCGTAACCAGGAGCTGCTGACCTCGCTGGGCTTTGCCCTGCGCAGCTTCACCAACCTGGCTCGTTTTCTCGAGCTGGTGCCCCTGATGGCGATGCGGCTGGTGGAAGCCGAGGGCGCCCTGCTGGTCGTGTTCCATGACGACGGCCGCCTCTGGCGCGAGCAGTTGCAGGCGACCCAATGCGAACGCTGCGCCGAGGTCTTGCGTCAGCTGGCCGCCCTCAACGACAGCGAACTGCAGAGCCTCAGCGGTGAAGAGCCGTTGGTGCGGTTTCTGGACCAGCGGGTGGCCCGCAGCCTGGGCCAGGCCCAGGTGTTTGCCACCTCGGTTGCCTGCCGCGGTTGGCAGGGGGGGCGTCTCTATGTGTTCAGTTCGCGGGTCGGGTTCAGTTGGAGTGAGGTCCATCGCCGCCATGTGCAGCTCGTGGCCGATCTGACGGCCGTCGCGCTTGAGAACGATGGTCTGGTCCAGCAGCAGCGACGCCATGAACGGCTCGATCGCCAACTCAGCACCGGTGCCGAGATTCAGGCCCAGCTGTTGCCCGACCACTGTCCGCTGATCGCCGGGGTTGAGCTGGCGGCGCGCTGCCGTCCGGCCTTTGAGGTGGGGGGCGACTATTACGACTTCATTCCCACCCGCCCCCAGCTCAGCGGCCGGCGCCGGGAACAGGGGCGCTGGGCCCTGGTCATGGGTGATGTGATGGGCAAGGGCATTCCGGCCGGACTGCTGATGACCCTGTTGCGGGGCATGCTGCGGGCCGAGGTGCTCAGCGGCCATGAACCCGGGCGGATCCTGCATGACCTCAATGCCATGGCCCAGGAGGACCTGGCCCATTCGCACCGGTTCGTGACGCTGTTCTATTCCGATTACGACCCCCGCACCCGCCTGCTGCGCTACGCCAATGCCGCCCATAACCCCCCCCTGATCTGGCGCCGTCAGGGAGGTCACATTGAACGGCTCGACGCGGCAGGGTTGCTGATCGGTCTGCAGGCCGATGCCGCGTTCAGCAGTCAGCAGCTGGTGCTTGAACCGGGTGATGTTCTCCTCTATTACACCGATGGCGTGACCGAGGCCACCGGCTTCAGCGGCGAGCGGTTTGAGGAGAAGCGGCTGGTCGATGCCTTGCAGATCAGCTGCCGCAGCGGCGCGACGGCCCAGCAGATTCTCGAACAGCTGTTTGCCCGGCTGGACCGATTCGTCGGTACGGACCGCACCCTCGAGGACGATGCCTCCCTCGTGGTGCTCAAGGTCGATGAGGCGGTCCGCCTGCCGACCCTGACGTCAGGTCCGATGGCAAGCTGAGCCCATGGCAGTCGATTCCACCGCCTCAACCTGGAGCCAGCGTTTCGAGCAGGGTCTGCACCCGGCGATCGAGCGGTTCAATGCGTCGATCGGTTTTGACATCGGCCTGTTGCAGCAGGACCTGGATGGCTCGGTGGCCCATGCCCGCATGCTCGGCCGCTGCGGTGTGATCAGCGAGGCCGAGGCCGCGGCGATCGTCGATGGGCTCGAGGCGATCCGTGCCGAGGCGGCGGCGGGGGCGTTCAAGCCCGGTCTTGAGGACGAGGACGTGCATTTCGCCGTCGAACGGCGTCTGATCGCCCTGATCGGACCGGTCGGCAAGAAGCTGCACACCGGACGCTCGCGCAACGACCAGGTGGGCACCGATGTGCGGCTCTGGTTGCGCCAGCAGATCGATGCCATCGACGGCGATCTGCAGCGGTTCGAGCGGGCCCTGCTGGACCAGGCCGAACGCCACGCAGACACCCTGATCCCCGGGTACACCCATCTGCAGCGGGCCCAGCCCCTGTGCCTGGCCCACCACCTGCTGGCCTACATCGAGATGGCCGAGCGCGACCGGGCCCGCTTGGTCGATGTGCGCCGCCGGGTCAACAGTTGCCCCCTCGGCGCTGCGGCCCTGGCCGGTACGCCGGTGCCGATCGATCGGCGCATGACCGCCGCAGAACTGGGCTTCGAGCAGGTTTACGCCAACAGCCTCGATGCGGTCAGTGACAGGGATTTTGCGGTCGAATTCATGGCGGCCGCCTCCCTGGTGTTGGTCCACCTCAGCCGGTTGAGCGAGGAGGTGATCCTCTGGGCCTCTGAGGAATTCGCTTTCGTGCGCCTCAGTGACCGCTGCGCCACCGGCAGCAGCCTGATGCCCCAGAAGAAGAACCCCGATGTTCCCGAGTTGGTGCGCGGCAAGAGCGGCCGGGTGTTCGGCCATCTGATGGGGTTGTTGACCATGATCAAGGGGCTGCCCCTGGCCTACAACAAGGACTTCCAGGAGGACAAGGAAGCCCTGTTTGACGGGGTGCGCACGGTGCGCGACTGCCTGGAAGCGATGGCGATCCTGTTTGAGGAGGGCCTGGAGTTCAGACCCGAGCGGCTCGAGCAGGCCGTGGCCAGTGACTTTTCCAACGCCACCGATGTGGCCGACTATCTCGTGGCCAAGGGGGTGCCCTTTCGCGAGGCGTACCAGCTGGTGGGGGGTTTGGTCAAAACAGCGCTGGCCGAGGGGGTCCTGCTGCGCGATCTGCCTCTGGAACGTTGGCAGCAGCTGCATCCGGCGTTTGAGGCGGACATCAGTGCCGCCATTGCGCCACGCCAGGTGGTGGCAGCCCGCCGCAGTGAGGGGGGCACGGGCTTTTCCCAGGTTCACCATCAGTTGCAGCAGATGCGCAGCCGACTGGGCAGCGGCTCCAGGGAGCCTTAGGCTTGCCGCGTTGTGTGGTCGCAAGGCCCGCCTGCCTGGCCTTTTCACCTGGCCTTTTCAGTTCGTGAGCATCTTTGTTGGCAATCTTCCGTTCCGTGCTGAGCAGAACGATGTCGCCGAATTGTTTTCTCCCTACGGGGATGTGGTGAACTGCTCGTTGCCGCTCGAGCGTGACACCGGTCGCAAGCGCGGTTTCGCGTTCGTCGAAATGGCCGATGACGCCAGTGAAACCCGGGCGATCGAGGCGCTCCAGGGAACCGAGCTGATGGGTCGCCCCCTGCGGATCAACAAAGCCGAGCCCCGCGGCTCAGGTGGCGGTGGCGGTGGTGGCTATGGCGGCGGCGGCGGTGGTGGCCGACGCGGCGGCGGTGGCGGCTATGGCGGCGGTTACGGCGGTTCAGGTGGCGGCGGTGGCTACAGCGGTGGTGGTTACGGCGGTTCGGGCGGTGGTGGCGGCTACGGCGGTGGCGGTGGCGGCGCCGAGCGCGGCTCTGGTGCCCGCGGCTGGGAGGATCGCAGTTATGGCGGTGCCAGCGACAGCTTTGATGCCGGCCGCACCCGGCGTCGTCGCAGCAGTGGCAGCGACGGCTATGGCGGTGCTGAGGGCTAAAGCCCTCGCGCCTCAAGCTGCAGGGCGGCGGCAACCAGCACGTCGCTGCCCGCTGTGCGTTCACCGGCCTGGCGGGTGAGCTGACCGCGCCAATGGCGCGCGCCTGGCACCCCTTCGACCAGATGCACCAGATGGCGGGCAATCGCCCATAGGCGTCCGCCACCGGCAATCCAGCGCTCGGCATGGGGAATCAGGCCCCGCAGCACCGTCGAGGCGGTTGCTGGCGCCTGCTGCAGCTGCCCGTGGATCAGGCGGTCCACCTCGGCCCAGCGCAGTGGGTGTTCGTAGGCCGCGCGACCGACCATCACTCCGTCGACCCATTGCAGCTGCTCCAGACAGGCTGCCGTCGTGTCGAGCCCGCCATTGAGCTCGATCGTGAGCTGGGGACGGTCGCGCTTCAGCTGCTGCACCAGGTCATGGCGCAGCGGCGGAATCGTGCGGTTCTGTTTGGGATCGAGGCCGGCCAGCCAGGCCTTGCGCGCATGAACGCTGAAGCGGCTGGCACCCCCTGCGGCCACGGTGTCGACAAACTGCAGCAGCTCTTCATAGGAGTCGCGCTGGTCGATGCCGATGCGGTGTTTGACCGTGACCGGCAGACCACTGGCCGTGGCCATGGCCTCCACGCAACGGGCCACTTGATGCGGTTCGGCCATCAGACAGGCGCCAAAGCGCCCGCGCTGCACTTTTTCACTGGGGCAGCCGACGTTCAGGTTCACTTCGTCGTAGCCGCGCTCGGCCGCCAGCGCCGCCGCCTCGGCCAGTAGCGCGGGATCGTCGCCGCCCAGCTGCAGGGCCAGGGGTTTTTCGAGTGGATCAAAGCCGATCAGCCGTTCCAGTCGGGCCTGTCCGTCGTGTTCCAGTCGGGCATGGTGGATGGCCTGGGCCACCACCATTTCGGTGTACAACAGGCTGTGGCGGCTGATCTGGCGCATCAGCACGCGGAAGTGCCGATCCGTGCAGTCCAGCATCGGCGCCACACTGAAGCGGTAAGCCCTGTCCATCGCTCCATGCTGCCCAACGATGGTCCCTGACGAAGTCGCTGTGCTGGTGGCCGGGGGAGGCGCTTCGGGCTTCATGGCGGCGATCGTCGCTGCCGAGGCAGGTGTCGCCGGGGTGCACCTGCTCGAGGCCACGGGCGAGCCCCTGGGCAAGGTGCGCATCAGCGGCGGCGGGCGCTGCAATGTGACCCATGCCTGTTGGGACCCCCGCAGCCTGGTGGGTCACTACCCCCGGGGCTCCAAGGCCCTGCGGGGCCCTTTTGCCCGCTTCGCCAGCGGCGATGCCGTGGCCTGGTTCGCCGACCACGGTCTGGAGTTGGTCGAGGAGCAGGACGGTCGCCTGTTTCCCCGTTCCAACAGCTCGGAGTCGGTGGTGGCAGTGCTGCGCCAGGCGGCCCGTCGGGCTGGGGTTGTGTTGCACACCGGTGTGGCCCTGCAGCAGGTGAGCCGCCGCGAGCAGGGGGGTTTTGCCTGCCGCCTGCGCCTGGCTGCTGCTGCCGGTGCCGGTGTCAGCAGCCTGAGCGTGGGCTGCCGACGGTTGATCCTGGCCACCGGTGCCCATCCCAGCGGCCGTCAACTGGCGGCCGGCTTGGGTCACCGGCTGATCGCGCCGGTGCCGTCCCTGTTCAGCCTGGCCCTGCGTGGCCAGCCCCTGCAGCAGCTGGCGGGCGTGGCGATGGATCCCGTCGACCTGGAGCTGCGGCTCGATCCCGATCGGGTGGAGCAGCCTCGCCATCGCCAGAGCGGGGCGCTGCTGATCACCCACCGCGGCCTCAGCGGTCCAGCCCTGTTGCGACTGACGGCGTTTGCCGCCCGGGACCTCAAGGCCACGGGTTACACAGGGGAGCTGCGGGTCAATTGGACCGGCGGGCAGGGGCCCGACGCCATTGCGGTCCTGCTCGATGATCTGCGCCAGCAACAGGCCCGGCGCCAGATCGGCAGCTGGCGTCCCTGGCCTGCCCTCAGCCGACGCCTGTGGCTGCACCTGTTGACCGAGGTGGGGATTGATCCCCTGCAACGCTGGGCCGAGCTGCGCCGCGACCCCCAGCGCCGACTGGTGCAGGCCCTCACCGCCAGCGGCTACCGGGTGGCTGGCCGCGGCCCCTTTGGCGAGGAGTTTGTTACCGCCGGCGGGGTCGACCTGGGTGAGATCAATCTCGCCAGCATGGAGAGCCGCCGCTGCCCGGGCCTGCAGGTGGTGGGTGAGCTGCTTGACGTCGACGGCATCACCGGCGGCTTCAATTTCCAGCACTGCTGGACATCAGGTTGGCTGGCTGGGGTGGCCCTGGCCGCGGCAGAACCTATTTGATCTGATCGAAGATGGAGAACATCGGCAGGTACATCGCCAGCAGAATCGAACCGACGATTCCACCGACGATCACGATCATTGCCGGCTCCAGCATCGCTGTGATTGCCTTGACGGTGGCAGCGACTTCATCTTCATAGAAGTCGGCCACCTTGGCCAGCATCGCGTCGAGTTCACCGGTTTCCTCGCCGATGGCCAGCATGCCGATGGCCATCTCGGGAAACACCTTCTTGCTGGCCAGGGCCAGGCTCAACGGAATGCCCTGGGTTACATCATCGCGGCTCTGGTTGATGGCATCACTGATGATGCTGTTGCCGGTGATCTCGCGCACGATTTCCAGTGCCATCAGGATCGGCACGCCGGCCCGGGTCAGGGAGCTGAAGGTTCGGCAGAACTGGGCCGTGGCCGTCTTCTGGATCAGATCGCCGAACAGGGGGATCTTCAGCACCAGGGCATCCACCTTCCGCCGTCCGATCGGTGTGGCATAGAACCGGCTGAACAACACCACTGCGGCCGCCAGCATCCCCACCAGCACCAGGGCAAAGGGGGAACGCAACAGCTTGCTCAGATCAATCATCAACTGGGTGAACAGCGGCAATTCCGCACCCAGGTCATCGAAGATCCCCGCAAAGGTGGGAATGATGAAGATCGTCATCCCCAGAAACACCAGAATCGCGATTGCCAGCACCGCCACCGGATAGCCGAGTGCCCCCTTGATCTGGTTCTGCAGTTTGGCGTTGTCCTCCAGCAACTTGGCCAGGCGGCGCAACGATTCATCGAGCACGCCGCCGGCTTCACCGGCGTCGACCATGGCAATGCTCAGCTTGTCGAACACCTGCGGCCAGCGCCGCATCGCCGGTCCCAGCGCCACCCCCTGATTGACATCCAGGGTGATCGCTTCGAGGGCCCGCTTGAACAATGGCAGCTTCTGTTGTTTGGCCATCAGTTCGATGCTGCGCACGATCGGTACGCCGGCATCGACCAGGGCGGCCAGCTTGCTGGCAAACACAGCTTTGTCACGAATCCCCGGTTTGCCCTCCAGCAGGTTCGCCAGCTGTTGGCGCAGGCTGGAGGTCTGCTTGAGCCCTGCTGCGCCGGCAAGACCTGGGGTTGTGGCCTGGCGTTCGATCGTTTCGGCCTGAATGCCTCGCCGCCGCAGGTCCCGCCTGGCGGCCAGGGCATCGGCGGCCTCCAGGGTCAGGGACGCGACCTTGCCGCGGCTGTTGCGATACGTGGCGACAAAGGCGGGCACGGCGTTCCCCGGCTCACTGGACCTGGCTGACCATCCGCCGCAGCTCTTCGGGCCGGGCGGTCTTGCGGACCGCCTCCTCCAGCGAGACCTGTCGGTTCAGCACCAGATCGGCCAGAGCCTTTTCCAGGGTCTGCATCGCCAGCTGACCACCGGTCTGAATCTGGGAGTACAGCTGGGCGGTCTTGCCTTCGCGAATCAGGTTGGCGATGGCGGGCGTGTTGACCATGATTTCCTGGGCCATGACCCGCCCGAACTCACCCGGTTGCGGATTCTGGCGTTTGCACAGGGTCTGGGCAAACACGGCCACCAGGCTGTTGCTGAGCTGCACGCGGATCTGGGTCTGCTGGGCCGGTGGGAACACGTCCACCATGCGATCCACGGTCTGGGCGGCCGAACTGGTGTGCAGAGTCCCGAATACCAGGTGACCGGTTTCGGCGGCGCTGATCGCCAGTTGAATGGTCTCCAGGTCCCGCATCTCCCCCACCAGAATCACATCGGGGTCCTCCCTGAGGGCTGCCCGAAGGGCATTGGCGAAGCTGCGGGTGTCTTCATTGACCTCGCGTTGATGAAACAGGCTCTTGTTGCTGGTGTAGACGAACTCGATCGGATCTTCGATGGTCAGAATGTGTTCGGCCCGGGTCTGATTGATGTGCTCGAGGATCGCGGCCAGGGTCGTGGTCTTGCCCGATCCCGTCGGCCCGGTGACCAGCACCAGTCCCTTGGGCATGCGGCTCATCTCCTCGACCACCGGTGGCAGCCCAAGGCTTTCGAGTGAGGGAATCGCGCTGCCCAGGGCCCGCAGGCAGGCGGCATAGCTGCCTTTCTGGCGGTAGACATTGACCCTGAAACGACCGACCCCACGCAGTCCATAGGAGCAGTCCAGTTCCCAGGTCTGTTCCAGTTGTTTGCGCTGGCTGTTGTTCAGCAGGCTGAAGATCAGGCGGTTGCAGGATTCCTCATCCAGAATCTCCTCCTGCATCGGCTGCAGTTTGCCGTTGAAGCGTCCGTAGGGGGGAAGGTTGGCGCTCAGGTGGAGGTCGCTGCCGCCATGGCTGACGAGCTGCTCCATCAGCGCCTCGATGGAGATGGCCATCACCGCCCTAGCGACTGGTCAGACAGTAGGGACATTCGAGCCATTCATCCCGCAGACCGCCACCACAGCCTTTGCAGGTCAGGCTGTTCAGGGCCCGGGCTCGCTGTTCTGTTTCCAGCCCTGATTCGGTCAGCAGCATGCGCTCCACTTCATCGAGGGTGGTGTGCCCTTCACGCACCAGGTCGAGGCCGTAACCGAGCAGCGATTTCATGCCGCTCTCCAGGGCCAGTCGCCTCAGCTGGTCGGTGGAGGCCCGTTTGGCGGTGGCAGCGGTCAGCGCCTCGTTCATGCGCAGGACTTCGTAGACCCCGATCCGGCCCTTGTAGCCCGATCCCTGACAGCGGGGGCAGGTGTTCGGGGTGCCTGATGGGGTGATCGTCGCCTTAAAGAAGGTGACGTTGGTTTCGGTGCTGGCCAGCAGGCCAAACCGACTCAGCTCCTCAGGCGTGGGTCGATAACTTTGCCGGCACGTGCTGCACACCCGCCGCAGCAGCCTCTGGGAAACGATCCCCAGCAACGAAGCGCTGACCATGAATGGCTCCACGCCCATCTCATCGAGCCGGGCGATGGCGCTGGGGGCGTCGTTGCAGTGCAGGCTGGTGAGCACCAGGTGGCCGGTCAAAGCGGCTTCGATCGCGGTCTTGGCGGTCTCAAGATCGCGGGTTTCGCCCACCAGCAGCACGTCCGGGTCCTGGCGCATGAAGGCCCGCAGCGCCGTGCTGAAGTCCAGACCCTTGTCCCGGTTGACCTGGGTCTGGGTGATTCCCGGCAGGGTGTATTCGATCGGGTCCTCCACCGTCGAGATGTTCAGGCCGGGATCGTTGCGTTCGGCCAGCAGCGAATAGAGCGTTGTGGATTTGCCCGAGCCGGTGGGTCCGGTCACCAGGATCATGCCGAAGGGCCGCGAACCGATCTCACGCACCAGCGAGCGGGTCACCGGATTGGTGATCAGGGTCTCGAGGTCCAGTTGGGTGGCCGAACTGTCCAGCAGTCGCATCACCACCTTTTCGCCGTGGCGGCTGGGCAGGGTGCTGACGCGAAAGTCCCGTTTCTTGCCCTTGTAGAGACGGCGGATGCGGCCGTCCTGGGGCAGGCGTCGCTCGGCGATGTCGAGGTCGGCCATGATCTTGAAACGCGAGGTGATCGCAGGGATCAGGGTCTTGGGCAGATCCTCGAAATGCCGTTGCAGCACCCCATCCAGGCGGTAGCGCACCTCCAGGCTCTGTTCCTGCGGTTCGACGTGGATGTCGCTGGCGCCGCAGTCGATCGCTTCGATCAGGATCCGGTCCACCAGGCTCACCACCGGTGAGGCGTTGGCCACGGCGCTCGAGGAGGCCTCCAGATCCTCGATCTCGTTGACCTCCTCAAGCTGGCTGCCCTCGCCGGGCAGTTCCAGCTGATCGATGATCGAGCGGGCCGGCTGCACGGCTCGGGTGATGTCCGACCCGGGGCTTGGTGTGGGTGTGATCACCGGGGCCTCGAGGCCGGCGTTGATGTCGTCGGCCAGGGCCAGCTGCAGCGCAGCCTGGAGCCCGGCTGCGGCCAGCTCGTCGACCAGGGCCTGGCGCTCGTCAGGCCCCCAGTAGGTGGGGACCGCGACCGCCACCAGGCCGTTCTGAAGGCTCAGCGGCAGGCAGGTGAGGCTGCGGGCCCTGCTCAGGGTCAGGGGGCCGGGGCCCTCGAGCAGGCTGCGGTCGGCCAGGGCCAGTTGCTCGGTGCTGAGCACGGGTTCCCGCAGCAGCAGTTCGACCTCCAGCCGCTGCTGCTCAGCGCTGCTGGCGTCGGGGACCGGCCGTGCAGGGGTCAGGGTCATCGCCTTGGGGAGGTGCGGGCTTCCGCCGCTTGTGGCAGGCGGCCGTCGCCTAGCAACATGTCTAGAACCGATTGTCGTGGGCGTCACCATGAGCGATGACACCGTTGCGGGTTCCGGGGATTCCCTGCCCACCGATCAGGCTGAGGTTCTGGCCGATCAGCAGACCGATCAGCAGCCTGTGGCTCCGCAGTTCGAGCCAGACAGTCAGGCCGGTGCAGACCCCGCTGCCCCGTCTGTGCAGACGGAAGCCGATCCGGCCAGCCGCATTGCCCAGCTCGAACAGGAGCTCGCGGCCCTGCGCGAACAGCACGAGAACCTCAACGGCCAGTACATGCGTCTGGCAGCCGATTTCGACAATTACCGCAAGCGCCAGAGCCGCGATCTCGAGGACCAGCGCCTGCAGATCGCCTGCAGCACCCTCAGCGAGATCCTGCCGGTGGTCGACAACTTCGATCGGGCCCGCCAGCAGTTGAATCCGCAGCACGAGGAGGCCCAGACCCTCCACCGCAGCTACCAGGGGCTCTACAAGCAATTGGTGGATGTCTTCAAGCAGCTGGGGGTGTCACCGATGCGGGTCGAAGGCGAACCGTTCGACCCCGGCCTGCACGAGGCGGTGATGCGCGAGCCCAGCGACCAGCACCCTGAAGATGTGGTGATCGAGGAACTGCAGCGGGGCTACCAGCTCAATGGCCGGGTGCTGCGCCATGCCCTGGTCAAGGTGTCGATGGGTCCCGGTCCCGCTGAGCAGCCCCAGGAGCAGGGCGGCTGATGGCCGACTACTACGACCTGCTGGGGGTCAGCCGCGATGCTGATGCCGACACCCTCAAGCGGGCCTACAGGCGGCTGGCGCGTCAGTACCACCCCGATGTCAACAAGGATCCCGGCGCCGAAGACAGGTTCAAGGAGGTCGGCCGGGCCTACGAGGTGCTCAGCGATCCCCAGACCAGGGCCCGCTACGACCAGTTCGGTGAGGCGGGCCTCGGCGGTGGCGGCATGCCCGACATGGGCGACATGGGCGGTTTTGCTGACCTGTTCGAAACCTTCTTCAGTGGGTTCGGCGGTGGCATGGGTGGCGCCGGTGCCCAGCAGCGGCGTCGCGGTCCCCGCCAGGGAGACGATCTGCGCTTTGACCTGACGATCAGCTTCAGCGAGGCGATCACCGGCGTCGAAAAGGAGGTGCAGCTTCGCCACCTCGAGACCTGCGGCACCTGCAACGGCTCAGGGGCCAAGAGTGGCACCGGTCCGGTCAGCTGTGGCACCTGCGGCGGTGTCGGCCAGGTGCGTCGCGCCACCCGCACCCCCTTTGGCAGCTTCACCCAGGTGGCCCCCTGCCCCACCTGCGATGGCGCTGGCCAGGTGATCGCCGATCCCTGCCCCGCCTGTGGCGGACAGGGTCTGCAGCAGGTGCGCAAAAAGTTGCGCATCAACATTCCGGCCGGTGTCGACACCGGGACCCGTCTACGGGTGGCCAACGAAGGCAACGCCGGCCCCCGAGGCGGTCCGGCCGGGGACCTCTACGTGTTCCTCAGCGTGCAGAGCCATCCCCACCTGCGTCGCGATGGTCTGCAGATCCAGTCGGAGGTCACCCTCAGCTATTTGCAGGCGATCCTGGGCGACACGATCGAGGTTGAAACCGTTGATGGCAGCGAGCAGCTGGAGATCCCCGCCGGCACCCAACCCGGCACCGTGCTGACCCTGACCGGCAAGGGGGTTCCCAAGCTCGGCAACCCTGTGGCCCGCGGCAATCACCTGTTCACCATCAAGGTGCAACTGCCCACCAAGCTCAGTGCCGATGAGCGCCAGTTGCTCGAGGAACTGGCCGGCCACCACACCCGTCGTGGTCACAAGCACCACCACAAGAGCGGCCTGTTCGGCGGGTTGTTCGGCCAGCGTGACTGAGCTGGATCTGCGGGGCACCCCTTGCCCCCTCAACTACATCCGCACCAAGCTGGCGCTCGAGGGAGTCCGCGCGGGCGACCAGTTGCGGGTCAGTCTCGATCGGGGCGAACCCCAGCAGATGGTCGTCGACGGCATCACCGCCGCCGGTCACCAGGTCGTTGTCAGCCCGCACGCTGACGATCAGGGTGCGGTGGTGCTGCTGATCACCCCCCATGGTTGAGCCGGGGCGGCGCGGCCGGGTGGTGGCCCTGCTGGCCAACTATTGCTGGGTGCAGCTGGATCAGCCAGGTCCTGACGACACCAATCGGCTGCTGTGCACCCGCCGAACCCGGCTTGGCAAGAGCGGCCAGACCATTTGCGTCGGTGACTGGGTGCAGGTCGATGGGATCGACTGGGCGGCGGGCCGTGCGGCGGTCGCGGCGGTCGAGCCGCGGACGCTGGTGCTCGATCGGCCGCCGGTGGCCAACCTCTCGACCGTGGTGGTGGTGGTGGCCCTGGCCGAACCGGCCCTTGAGCCCCTGCAGCTGACCCGTTTTTTGATCACCGCCGAACGGTCAGGGGCGAGGGTCGAGCTGGTGTTCAGCAAAGCCGATCTGCTGCCGGACGCCGAGGTGGAGCACTGGTTGCAACGGGCAGCCGCCTGGGGTTATCAGCCCCTGGCGGTCTCGACCGCGGCGGCCGGCGGCCTGGATGCGCTGCGCCAGCGGCTCAGCCGCCCCGGCCTGGCCGTGCTCTGCGGTCCTTCTGGGGTGGGCAAAAGCAGTCTGATCAATGCCCTGATTCCCGACCTTGGGCTGCGGGTGGCTGCGGTTTCGGGCCGGCTGCAACGGGGGCGTCACACCACCCGGCATGTGGAGTTGTTCCCGTTGGCGGTTGACGCCATGTTGGCCGACACCCCCGGCTTCAACCGCCCCGTGCTGCCCGAGCAGCCGGCCGATCTGATCGCCTGCTTCCCCGAGTTGCGGGCCCGGCTGACTCAGAGCAGCTGCCAGTTCAGCGATTGCCAGCACCAGGGTGAGCCGGGCTGTGCAGTCGGCACCGACTGGGACCGTCAAGCTCTGTACAGCCAATGCCTACAGGACCTGTTGGCCCAGCAGAGGCGCCAGGCCGGTGGCGGCCGGGCTGAGGCCGCCGGCCTCAAGCAGCGTGGCGATCGCCTGGAACCGCGACTCGACCCCCGTTACCGCCAGCTTTCACGCCGGGGTCGGCGGCAGCAGGCTGCCGCCGAGTTCAACCTCCCAGACCCGGAAGATTGAGGTTCAGACCGCCGGTCAGCTCTTCCATGCGTTCTTTCATGGTGCCGGTCGAGCGCTCGTAGGCGGCCTTCAGAGCCTCCAGGACGGCCGCCTCGGTGGCATCGCTGCCCTGGCTGAGCAAAGCGGGGTTCAAGCGCACTCTGAGGGGCTGCTGGTTGCCTGACAGCCAGACGCTGGCCAGTCCATCGGCACTGCTGCCCTCGAGTTCCATCGCATCGAGCTCCTCCTGCAGTTTCTGGGCGTCCTGCTGAATCTGCTGGGCCTTCTTGAAGGCTTCGGTCAGTTGGCCGAAGTTGGGGAGTCCGAAGCCGGCCATGCCCGAAAGATCACTGCCGGAAGGCTAGAACCCCAGCCGCTTGACCTCCGTGTGCAGGGCGATGCCGTGGGCTTGCAGCACCTGGTGCTGCACCTGGGCGATCAGGTCGGCGATGTCGGCAGCGCTGGCCATGCCGCAGTTGACGATGAAATTGGCATGGATCGGTGAGACCTGGGCATCGCCGACGCGCAGACCCTTGAGCCCTAGGGCCTCGATCAGCTGGCCCGCCTTGTGTGGTTCCGGGTTGCGAAACACGCTGCCGCAGCTCGGTTGCTGGTAGGGCTGGCTGCTGGTGCGGCTGTGCAGGTTGGCACTGGTGCGGCGGCTGACCGCGGCAGGGTCCTGACCGCTCTGCAGCCGGAACCGCGCCGCCAGCACGATCCAGGCCTCCTCCTGCAGGCGGCTGTGCCGGTAGGCGTAGTCGAGGTCGCCGGCCTTCAGCGTGATCACGGTGTCAGGGTCAGCCGGATCGAGCAGGTCCACGCTCTCGAGGCAATCGGCGACGCAGCCCCCCTGGGCGCCGGCGTTCATCACCACGGCCCCGCCGACGGTGCCGGGGATGCCCACGGCCCATTCCAATCCCGCCAGGCCGGCGCGGGCAGCCTTGCGGGCCAGGCTGGGGATCGGCTCTCCGGCCAGGGCTTCGACCAGTCCGGTCGTGGCGTCGAGCTGGCTGCCCTGCAGCCGCCGCAGGCACAACGTCAGGCCCCCCAGGCCCGCGTCGGCCACCAGCAGGTTGGAGCCGGCACCGATGCAGCGCAGCATCTGCCCCTGGTCCAGGCGCCAGTGCAACAAGGCCTGCAGCTCCTGCCGGTCGGCGGGCTCGGCCAGCCAGGCGGCGGAGCCCCCCACCCTCCAGGTGGTGTAGTCCCGCAGGCTCACCTGCTGCTGCAGACCGAGCGGGTGTGCCGACACCCCTGCCATGGTCAGGCCGCGAGCGGCAGGGAGCCGTCGTTGGTGTCGAGCTGGCTGAAGCGGTTGAGCCGCTCCCACAGGCCGTTGATGTCGCCGGCCCCCATGGCCAGCACCAGATCGCCGGGGCGGCTGTGATGGGCCACCAGGGTTGTCAGTTCGTCGGTGCTGGTGGCCACGCTGATCGCCAGCTGGGGGTTGTGGCCGGCGATCGCTGTCGCCAGGGCCTCACTGCTGATCCCTGTGATCGGTTGTTCGCCGGCGCTGTACAGGGGGGCCAACAGAACCGCGTCGGCGTGGCTCAGAGCCTGGGCAAATCCATCGAGAAACTGCCCGGTGCGGCTGTAGCGGTGCGGTTGAAACACCGCCAGCACCCGCCTCGGGACATGGGGCAGGGTGGTGGCACCGCTGCGCACCATCAGGCGGGCCATCGCCAGGGTGGCCTGCACTTCGCTGGGGTGATGGGCGTAATCGTCCACCACCAGCCGCTCCTGCCAGCTGCCCCGGTAGTCAAAACGCCGTCCTGGAGCTTGCAGGCGGGTGACCGCTTGCTGCAATTCGGCGAAGGAGACACCCTCGAGCCTGCAGGCGGCCACGGCGGCGGTGACGTTGCTGAGGTTGTGCAGTCCCGGTAGGGGGATCGTCAGCGTCCCCAGGGGACGCCCCTGTTCGAAGTAGTCAGCCACCGTGCCGTCCCCACGGCAGTCGCGTGGGATGGCGGCAAAAGCGGCCTGCTGCTGCTGGGTCGACCACCAGTGATCAGCTCGGAAATGCTGCCGCAGCACCGGGCAGTCCCCGTTGGCGAGCAGTTGGCCACAGCGATCGGTGAAGCGTTTGACCGTGCTGATCAGCGCGTCGAGATCCGGGTAATGGTCGGTGTGGTCCAGTTCGAGGTTGGTCAGAACCCCCAGGCGTGCCTGGAACTTCACCAGCGATCCATCCGATTCATCGGCTTCGGCTACCAGCAGGCGCCCCTCGCCGTGGCGTCCGTTGCTGCCGAAGGCGGGCACGATGCCGCCGATCACCGCGGTTGGATCGTGATGGGTCGCAGTCAGCAGGGTGGCAATTAGCGAACTGGTGGTGGTTTTGCCATGGCTGCCGGCCACGGCGATCGAGGGCTGGCTGTTGATCAGCGCAGCCAGCACATCGGAACGGTGGCAGACCGTCAGGCCGGCCCTGCGGGCCGCCCGCAGCTCTGGGTTGGTCTCGGGCACCGCCGAGCTGATCACCACCAGGGGCGCGGTGGAGGTGCCGCTACGGATCGCGTCGATGGTGCTGGCGCTCTGCTCTCTGAAGACCCGCACCCCCAGCCGCCGCAGCTGGGTCAGGACACCGTGGTCCCGGGGATCGGAGCCGCTGACACTGAAGCCCCGTTCCGACAGGATCCCTGCCAGGGCCGACATGCCGATGCCGCCGACGCCGATGAAGTGAAGAGGCTGGCGACGATCAAGCGATGGGGCCAAGGGCGTCTCCCGGTCGGCGAACGGTCTGGATCCGGGCTGGCCGGATTGCACCGAAATTAAGGCCGGATCGACCCGCTGTCCTTTACAAGTTGCGTCGTCTTGCCGGCTCCTGTTGTGGCGGCCGCGGTTTGACGAAGGAATCGACTGGCGGATTTCTGTATGATCGGCCGCCAAAACCACCCTTGCTAGCGGGTTTCACCGCTTCCTGCCATGACCTTGCGCGTAGCGATCAATGGATTCGGCCGGATCGGTCGTAACTTCATGCGCTGCTGGCTCAGCCGGGGTGCGGACACCAACCTCGAGATCGTCGGTCTGAATGGCTCCGGTGACACCACCACCAACGCCCACCTGCTGAAGTACGACTCGATGCTCGGGCCCCTGCGGGGCGTCGATGTCACCACCACCGAAAACACCATCACGGTCAACGGCAAGACCATCAAGGTCTTCTATGACCGCAATCCAGCCAACCTGCCCTGGAAGGAGTGGGGCGTGGACCTGGTGATCGAATCCACCGGCGTGTTCAACGATGACGTCGGCGCCAGCAAGCACTTTGAAGCGGGGGCCAAGAAGGTGATCCTCACCGCCCCCGGCAAGGGCGCCAAGGTCGGCACCTTCGTGGTCGGCGTCAACGCCGATCAATACCGCCACGAAGACTGGGACATCCTCAGCAACGCCAGCTGCACCACCAACTGCATGGCCCCGGTCGTCAAGGTGCTTGACCAGGCCTTTGGCATCGTCAAGGGCACGATGACCACCACCCACAGCTACACGGGTGACCAGCGCATCCTCGATGCCGCCCACCGCGACCTGCGCCGCGCCCGCGCCGCCGCCGTGAACATCGTTCCCACCAGCACCGGCGCTGCCAAGGCCGTGGCTCTGGTGTACCCCGAGGTGAAGGGCAAGCTGAGCGGCATCGCCCTGCGCGTGCCCACCCCCAACGTGTCGGTGTGCGACATGGTGTTCGAGACCGGCCGCGACACCACCGCTGAGGAAGTGAATGCCGTGCTGAAGGCCGCTTCCGAGAACGGTATGAAGGGGATCATCAAGTACTGCGATCTGCCCCTGGTGTCGAGCGACCACGCCGGCACCGATGAGAGCACCATCGTCGATTCCGACCTGACCCTGGTGATGGGCGGCAACATGGTCAAGGTGATCTGCTGGTACGACAACGAGTGGGGCTACAGCCAGCGCGTCGTCGACCTGGCCGAGATCGTGGCCAAGAACTGGAAGTGATCTGACCGGAAGCACTCCTTCACCCAGCCAGCCAAACCGCCCATTGGGCGGTTTTTTGTTGGCAGCAGGGTGGTGATCAGGCGTGCGCCTTGAGGTTGTCGGCGCCGGCGATCACGGTTGCTTTGACGATGGTGTCATCGACTGTGAGCTCCTCGAGCACGTCCATGCCCTCGACCACGTAACCGAAGGCGGCGTAGCGCCCGTCCACCAGGTTCAGGCCGGCCGGGGTGAGCTCAGGTTCGTAGAGGAAAAAGAAGAACTGGGAGGAGCCGTCATCGAGCTGCTCATCGGAATGGGCCCAGCCCAGGGTTCCGTAGGTCGCGAACGGCAGCACGGCCTCGGCCTTAAAGCGACCCACATCCTCAAAGGTTTCGTTGTAGATCGGCGCAGCATCGCCCTTGATGCGGATCTCCAGCGGCACGGTGCGCTCCTGCTTGCTGCTCGGATCGATGAAGCCCTCCTCAGGGCCCTTGGGATCGCCGGTCTGCAGCACGTAGAAATCTTCGGCGCGGATGAACGGCAGCCCGTCATAAAAACCGCGCCGGACCAGGTCAATGAAGGCGCCACCGGTGATCGGGGCGTTGTACCCGTCGATTACGGCCGTCAGCATGCCCTTGTTGGTCTGGATCGCCACGGTGGCGCGCCCCATCAGCCGCGGTAGGGCATCGAATTCGGCCGGAATGGCGAATGGAAACGCCTGCACCTGCAGCTCTTCGAGGGCGCCGATCGTGTCCAGGGCGTTGCGCCGGGCCTCCAGGAATTCGTCCCGCTGTTCGTTCTGGCTGGCCTCGGCGAGCGCATCCAGTTGGGGTGTCAGCTGATCAAGCAGGGTCTCGGCTTCGGCCTTGCTGGCGTCAGGCACGGCGGCGAGCATGGCCCCTTGGCGGCTGCTGAGCAACGATTGACTGCGCTTGGTCGTGCTGGCCAGGGCACTCCAGCGCTTGGCCCGCAGGTCATCGCTGGTGCTCTCCAGGCGGCGCTGCAGGTCCTGCAGATCGGGGGCCTCGATCGGCAGGGCGTTGCGCAGGATCGCACTCGGATCCTTGACTGCGTTGCCCTGGGGTAGGGCCGCCCAGCTTGGTTCAGCGGGCAGCAGGCCAGCGATCAGGGCCAGGCCCAGCAGCGGGCCCAGCAGCAGGGCAACAGTCCGGTCAACAAACCGCCGACGGACGTGTCGGCCGCTGCCCTGAGCCATGGTTTTTGTAGTCGCTGAGCGGACTTTGGCACAGCCGGACCGCAGCTGGATCGTTCACGCGCATGGCGGCTCCGGTAGCCAGCCGTACAATCCGCCCGATCCGATCCGCCGGAATGATCTCCAGCAACG
>CAZJIF010000011.1:0-35554 GCA_964546045.1 uncultured Klebsiella sp.
CCGGATCCAGCCCAGCCACCAGCTCCTCGTACATGCGCAGGCCCAGGTGCCCGCCCCACGGAAAGCCGTCGATGCTTTCGGGCAGAAGGCTGCGGATCCGCGTTTGGCGCGCGATCGGTGCGGTGATGATGTGGGGGCTGACCTCGACGCCCAAGGCCGCCTGGGCCGCTTCAGGCAGGTTGCCGATGGTGGCGCTGATCGCCCAGGTGCGCAGCTGGGGCCTTTGATGGCGCAGCCAGCTGAGGCACAGTTCGGCCTGCACGCCCCGTTTGCTGCCCATCAGCTCGTGCCATTCGTCGAGCACCACCGCCTGCAGCTGGGCAAACAGCTCCGGGGCCTTGGCATTGGCCAGCAGCAGGCTTAAGGATTCAGGGGTGGTGATCAGGATCTGGGGTGGCTTGCGCTGCTGCCTGCTGCGTTCTGTGGTGCTGGTGTCGCCATTGCGGATGGCGACCCGCAGCGGCCAGCCCATGGCGTTGATCGGGGCTTCGATCGCCAGGGCCAGGTCACGGCTCAGGGCACGCAGGGGGGTGATCACCAGCAGCCGCAGACCCATGGGCTCCCCTTCGGCCAGCAGTTCGGCGATCGGTCCCATGACGGCGGCATAGGTTTTGCCCGAGCCGGTGGGCACCTGGATCAGGCCGCTGTCGCCAGCCAGGTAGGCCTGCCAGCACTGACGCTGAAAGTCCATCGGCGTCCAGCCCTGGCTGGCGAACCAGGTTTCGATCGGTGCCAGCCTGTCCCCTGTCATGGCCCAGGCTCCAGCAGTGCCAGGGCGGTGGCCAGGGTGTCGGCCTCGCTGGCGGGCTTGTCTTGGCGCCAACGGCTGATGCGGGGGAAGCGCACGGCGATGCCGCTTTTGTGGCGGCTCGAGCGCTGAATCCCTTCAAAAGCCAGCTCGAACACCTGCAGCGGTTCGACCGCCCGCACCGGCCCGAACCGCTCGGTGGTGTGGCTGCGGATCCAGCGGTCCAGCGCCGAGATCTCGCCATCGTCGAGACCCGAGTAGGCCTTGGCAAAACTCACCAGGCGGGGCGGTTGATCGCTATCGCCATCAGCACCATCCCACAGCCCGAAGGTGTAGTCGGTGTACAGGTTGGCGCGGCGTCCGCTGCCCGCCTGGGCATAGAGCAGCACCGCATCCAGGGTGTAGGGATCAAGTTTGTGTTTCCACCAGTTGCCGCGTTTACGGCCGCTCAGGTAGGGCGAAGCCAGCGCCTTGAGCATCAGCCCTTCGGCGCCGGCAGCTCGGGCCTGTTGGCGCAAGGGCTCGAGCTGCTCCCAGGTTTGCAGCGCCAGCCGTTCTGACAGGCGCAGTCGCGCCCCCGCTGCTGTGCCCCCAACCTGTTGCAGCAGGCCTTCCAGCGCCTGCCGACGTTGCTGCAGGGGTCTGCTGCGCCAATCCGCGCCCCCCTGCTCCAGCAGGTCGTAGGCCACGAATGCCGCTGGGTTGTCGCTCAGCACACGGCTGCTGGGTTTCTTGCGGCCCAGCCGCCGTTGCAGGGCATGGAAGGGGGCGGGCCGATCGGCCCCGGATGGCCAGACGATCACCTCGCCATCGAGCACGGTCCCTTCCGGCAGGGTGATCCCTGCAGCGATCAACTCGGGAAAGCTGTCATGCAACAGCTCTTCGCCACGGCTCCAGAGAAAACACTGGCCGCTGCGGTGGATCAACTGGCCGCGAATGCCGTCCCACTTCCATTCGGCCTGCCACTCGCCTGCGCTTCCGGGCAATGGCTCTTGCAAGGGGGACGCCAGATAGAAGGGGTAGGGACGGCTGGGCACCGCGGTGCTGTCGTTGCCGTCGCCTTTTGCCAGCAGTGCTGCAAAGGCGGCCGCTGACGGCGAAAATCCCCCCATCAACCGGTGCTGAATCAGGGCCCCGTCCAGCCCGCTGAGCTGGGCCAGGGCCTGGATCACAAGCCCCTGGGCCACCCCCACCCGCAGGCCGCCGGTCAGCAGTTTGTTCGCTACCAGCAACTGCTGCGGGTTGAGCCCTTGCCACAGACGCCGCACCGCTTCGGCCTGGGCCACCCCGTCCAGGGCGGCAGCCCGGGGCAGCAGCTGCTCCATCCAGACCTGCAGCGGTTGTGTGGGCATTGCCTCTGCCGGGGGCTGATCCCTGCCGCCGATCTGACCCCACAGCAGGGCAATCGTCTCGGCCGAGTCGCCGACATGGGCGTAGCAGTCGTCAAACAACCACGGGGGCAAGGGCGTGCCCTCCAGGCAGATCTGGCGCAGGCGACGGCCTGTGATCATTCGTCTGCGTTTCTGACCCAGCAGAACCTGGAGCCCCCAGGCCGCCTCGGCAGGGTCGCTCTGCTCGAAATAGACGACCAGAGCGGCCACCCTGGCCTTGGGGCCCCGGCAGTGCTCAAGCCGTTCGATCAGCTCAGCGAACGCCTGCATGGCGGCTGCGATTGACGGCGAGCACGGCAGCCACGCCAAAGGGCAGGGCGTACAGCGGGGTGAGCCAGCTGGCCTGGTGGTTCTGCAGCCAGCTTGCCAGCAATGGCGCGGTGCCTGCGAACAGGGCCATCGCCAGCGAATAGGCAATCGAGAACACGGCGCAGCGCTGCCGCTGCGGGATCAGCACCACCCCCAGCACCCCCTGGGCGCCCATGGTGACCATGACCGGTGCCACCAGCAGGCCCTGGGCCAGCACCAGACTGCCCAGCTGACCCTGCAGGCCGATGGCCAGCCCCAGCGGGGCCAGCAGCAGCAGCACCACGTTGCCCCAGCGGTTCACCCGAACCATGCCGTAGCGGTCAGCCAGATGGCCGCCCAGCACCGCGATCAGGAGTCCAACGGTCTGAATCAGCGTGGCGATGCTGTTGGCTGCAGCGGTGTCGCCGCTGCGTTGAGCGGTGAGGTCAACCAGGTAGACGAAGCTCAGGTAAAAGATCATGTTGGCGAAGCTGACCAGGGCGATCACCAGCAGCACCAGGCGCCATTGCTGCAGCACCTGGACCAGTTGTCTGCTGATCGCTGCCGTCACGGCAGCGGGGCTGTCAAAGCGCGCCACCGTGTCGTCTGATTGCAGGGTTTCGGGCATGGCGCGGCGCATCCATAGACCCAGCAGGGCCACCACGGCGCCCAGCAGAAACGGCAACCGCCACCCCCAGAGCGCCATCGACGCCTCGCCGACCACCGCCGCGATCAGCGCCACGCTGAGGGCGCCCAGGCTGAAGCCGAGCAGACCACCCGCCACAGCCAGGCTCGCCAGCAGGCCGGCTCGCCCCCGGGCGGCCGCCTCGGTGGCGTAGGTGATGCTGCCGGTGAATTCGGCCCCAACCGAAAAGCCCTGCAGCATGCGCAGCAGCACCAGGGAGACGCCAGCCGCCACGCCGATCTGGGTGTGGGTCGGCAGCAGGCCGATCAGCAGGCTCGAGAACCCCATGATCACAATGCTGAGGCTCAGCATCAGTCGTCGCCCCAGCAGGTCACCCACGGGGCCGAGCACCAGGCTGCCCACCGGGCGCATCAGGTAACCGACGGCAAACACACCAAAGGCGGCCACGGTTTGCAGCCCAGGCACCTCCGCCGGAAAGAAGGCCTTGCCCAGGTCGCTGGCCACATAGCCGTAGACCGCAAAGTCATACCACTCCAGAGCATTGCCCAACAGGGCCGCCAATGCGGCCCGGTAGCGCTGGCCCGGGGTCAGATCAAGCTCCATCGACGCCATCGTCGCTGGTGGCGAGCGGTTCGGCGCTGATCCCCTCGACCTCGCGCAGGTATCGGGCCAGCACGTCGCTGCTGCCATGGGTGACGTACACCTGACTTGCGCCGCTGGCCTTGACCGTGGTGATCAGGCCGTCCCAGTCGGCGTGGTCGCTGAGCACGAACCCCCGCTCGGTGCCGCGGCGCCGCCGTGCCCCGCGCACGGCCATCCAGCCGCTGACAAACGCGGTCTGCGGTTCCTTGAACCGTGCCATCCACGGCGAACGCTGGGCCGACGGTGGGGCGATCACCAATCGTCCGGCCAGCTCGGCTTTGCGTTCCAGGGTGCTCAAGGCCCGGGTGGGTGGTAGGGGCACGCCGGCTTCGCGGTAGGGCTCCATCAGCGCCTCCACGGCGCCATGCAACAAGATCTCGCTGCTTGACGCACCTGGATCTGCGTCGCAGCCGCCCGCCTGGCCCACCCCCAGCGCCGCTAGTTCCGCGAGCACCCTCTGGGCTTTGCCAAACGCATAACAGAACAGAATCGATGGACGCTCGGGCGCGCCCTGCCACCAGGCCAGGATCTGGCGAGCCACCGTGGCGCCGGGGCTCCAGCGGTAGATCGGCAGGCCAAAGGTGGCTTCGGTGATCAACACATCGGCGCGCACCGGTTCAAACGGCGCGCAGCTGGGGTCGGCGTCGCGCTTGTAGTCGCCGCTCACCAGCCAGCTTTCGCCGCCGGCCTCGAGCCGGATCTGGGCGCTGCCCAGCACATGGCCGGCGCTGTGAAACGACACCCGCGCCTCGCCGATGCGGTGCAGCGTGCTGTAGTCAACCGGCACCAGATTGATGCTCTGGCCCAGGCGTCGGCGCAGGATGCCTTCGCTGGCGGCGGTGGCCCAGTACTCGCCGCAGCCAGGGCGGGCATGGTCCGCGTGGGCGTGGGTGATCAGTGCCCGGGGCACGGGCCGCCAGGGGTCGATCCAGGCTGCCGCTGCCGGGCAATACAGCCCCTGGGGGGTCAGCTGCAGCAGGCCGCTGGGCGGAAGCATCTGTTGATTGTGGCGGAGCCGGGACGACAGCGTTTCGGTTGGTCCCTGCCGATCTCCGTGTCGTGATGCGCCCGTGCTGTGATGCGCCCGTGCCGAGATCGGAGGCAGCGGTGAAGCGTTCTGGGCCCCGGTGTTGACGCCCGGCGTGGGCGCCACTAGTCAGGGGTGGCACCCATGATCCATGGCCATGGCGCTTGAGGCATTTCGCGACGAACTGGCCGCCACGGCTGCTGCCCTGGCAGCGCCGGGCACCGGGCTGCTGGCGGCCGATGAATCGACCGGCACCATCGGCAAACGGTTTGACGCCATCGGCCTCGAGAACAGTGAGGCCAACCGGCGCGCCTACCGCACCCTGCTGGCCACCACCCCTGGGCTGGCTGAGCACATCAGCGGTGTGATTCTGTTCGAGGAAACCCTCTTTCAGGACAGTGATCCGGCGGTGGCAGCGACCGCCCGCGCCGCTGAAGGGGCCAGCGGCGACCCCCAGCCGATCGTGGCGCTGTTTCAGGAGCAAGGGATCGTCCCAGGAATCAAGGTTGATCAGGGGGTCGAGTCCCTGGCCGGTGGGCTCCCCGGCGAGAGCTGGTGCACCGGACTCAAGGGCCTGGCCGAGCGCGCGGCCCGGTATTACGCCCGAGGCGCCCGATTTGCCAAGTGGCGCGCCGTGCTGCAGATCCATGCCGATGGCTGCCCATCGGAGCTGGCGGTGCGCGAGAACGCCTGGGGGCTGGCACGCTATGCCCGCACCTGTCAGGACCAGGGTCTGGTGCCGATCGTCGAGCCTGAGATCCTGATGGATGGCGACCACGACATCGCCACCACCGCCTCGGTGCAGGAGTGGGTGCTGCGCACGGTCTACGAGGCCCTGGCGACCAATGGCGTCTTTCTGGAGGGCAGCCTGCTCAAGCCTTCCATGACCACAGCCGGCGCGGCCTGCCCCACCCGCCCAAGTGCCGAGGAGGTGGGTGAGTTCACGGCACGCACCCTGAGCCGCACCGTGCCGGCGGCCGTGCCGTCGATTCTGTTTCTGAGTGGCGGCCTCAGTGAAGAGGACGCCAGCCTCTGCCTCAATGCCATCAATGAGGCGGCGGCCCAGGGGTATGCCCCCTGGCACCTGGGGTTTTCGTTTGGCCGGGCGCTGCAGCATTCGTGCCTCAAGCACTGGGGCGGCCATGACGTGGCAGCTGGTCAGGCCGCCCTGCTGGCGCGGGCGCGGGCCAACGGCGCCGCCAGCCGCGGTGCCTACATCCCCGGTAGTGAACCCTCGGATGATGAGAGTCTGTTTGTGGCCAATTACAGCTATTGAGTCGCCTCTGGCGGGGCAGGCTCAACGGCTCATCTCGAGCATGCGCTGAATCGGTCGCAGGGCCCGCTGGCGAATCTCCTCGTCGAGTTCGATCGCCGGGCCCATCGTCTCGAGGCAATGGTGCAGCTTCTCGAGCGTGTTGAGCCGCATGTAGGGGCAGGCGTTGCAGCTGCAGCCATCGCTGCCCGGCACCTCGAAGAAGGTTTTGCCCGGGACCTGGAGCCGCATCTGGTGCAGGATCCCCGGTTCGGTGAGCACGATGAAGCTGTTGGCCGCACTGGCGGCGGCCCGGTGAAGCAGCTTGCTGGTCGAGCCGATGAAGTCGGCCAGATCCAACAGATGGGGCAGGCACTCGGGGTGGGCCAGCACCTCGGCGTCGGGGTGAGCGGCCTTGAGCCCCAGCAAGGCCTGCTCGCTGAAGCTTTCGTGCACGATGCAACTGCCGGGCCACAGGGTCAGGTCGCGCCCGCTCTGCTGCTGGACCCAGCGGCCCAGGTTCTGATCGGGTGCAAACAGGATCGGCCGATCGGCTGGTAGCTGCTGCACCAGATCAACAGCGTTGCTACTGGTGCAGATCAGGTCGCTCTGGGCCTTGATCGCCGCCGAGCAATTGATGTAGCTGACCACGATGTGGTCGGGGTGTTCCGCTCTGAAGGCGGCAAACGGTTCGGCCGGGCAGGCGTCAGCCAAGCTGCAGCCTGCGTCCAGATCCGGGATCAGCACCGTTTTGGTGGGGCTGAGGATCTTGGCCGTTTCGGCCATGAAATGCACGCCGCAGAACACGATCACGTCGGCATCGGTGGCGGCGGCTTTGCGCGACAGCTCAAGCGAATCACCGATGAAATCGGCGATGTCCTGAATCGCCTCGTCCTGGTAGTAGTGGGCCAGGATCACCGCGTTGCGATCGCGCCGGAGCCGCGCGATCGCCGCCCTGTGTTCGGCGTCAGTGCTGGTTGTGTTCTGGGATGCCGCAAACACCACGCCGGAACCCCCTGGGCCAAGATGGGCACACCCTAGGCATAGGCGTTGATGCAGCTGGCCATTGCGGGAGATCTGCATGGCCAGTGGGATCTGAGCGATCACGCCCTGCTGGAGCTGCTGGCCCCTGACGCCCTGCTCGTGGTTGGCGACCTGAGCGACGGCCAAGCGCGGATTCCCGGCCTGCTGCGCCAGCTGGAGCTGCCGCTGGCCTGCATCCTCGGCAACCACGACACCGCCAAGGACTCCAGCGGCCAGACCCTGCAGCGCCAGATCGACGCCCTGGGGCCGTTGCATTGCGGCTGGGGCCTGCGGCAGCTGCAGGGGGTCGCCGTCGTCGGCGCCAGACCCGGATCTGCCGGCGGCGGCTTTCACCTGTCCAAGGGCTGTGCGGCGGTATTCGGCCCGATCACCCTTGAGCAGTCAGTGCAGCGGATCGTGGCAGCTGCTTCAGCGGCCGACCCCGACCTGCCCCTGGTGCTGCTGGCCCACAGTGGCCCTGCCGGCCTGGGCAGCCAGGCCGCCGACATCTGCGGCCGAGACTGGAAGCCACCAGCCTGCGACTGGGGTGATCAGGATCTGGCCCTGGCGATCGATCGCATCCGCCGCCAGCGCCCCCTCCCCCTGGTGGTGTTTGGTCACATGCATCACCGGCTGAGGCGCGGTGCCGGCGAGCGCCGCAGCTTTGTGGTCGATCGGGCCGGAACGGCCTATCTCAACGCGGCCTGTGTGCCACGCCATCTGGTGGATGACGCCGGGATTGCCCTGCGCCATTTCAGCTGGGTCGAGCTGGATGGCCATGGGCTGTGCAGCGCATCCCACCGGTGGTATGGACTCGACGGACGCCTGCGTTACCAAGAGACCCTGTACAGCCGGTCCCTGGTTCGATGTTGATCGTCGCCTGCATCAGCGCCCATGGCTTTGGCCATGGGTCTCGCACCGCAGCGGTCTTGGCGGCCCTTCACCAGCGCCGACCCGACTGGCCTCTGCTGCTGTCGACGGCCCTGCCGCGCTCCTTCCTGGAGCTGGCGATGGGGCCGGTGCCGTTTGTGCATCGCCATTGTCAATGGGATGTGGGGGTGATCCAGGCGGATGCCCTGGGTTCGGACCCGGCCGCGACGCTGACCGCGTTGCACGAACTGGAGGCCCGTCTGCCGGATCAGATCGACGCCGAAGCCACCTGGTTGCAGGACCAACGCCGCGAGCCGGGCGAGCCGATTCTGGTGCTGGGCGATGTGCCGCCTGCCGCTGCCCGGCTGGCGGCCCGCCTTGACGCACCCTTGGTGTGGCTGGCCAGTTTTGGCTGGGAGGCCATTTATGGGCCCCTGGGCCCGGCGTTTGCCCCCTGGGCCGCTGCCGCCCTGGCCGCTTATCGCCAGGGGCAGTTGCTGATTCACTGCCCCCTGGCGATGCCGATCGCCTGGGGGATCCCCGAGGTCAGGGTGGGACTCACCTCCTCACAGCCCCGGGGCGATCGGGCTGCCCTGGCCCGTCAGCTCGACCTGCCTGCTGCGTCTGCCCGCGATCGCTGTGTGCTGATCAGCTTCGGCGGCATGGGGCTCGATCTGGCTGCTGCACCGTTGCAGCGTTGGCCGGACCATGTGTTTCTTGGTACGGATCCCGCCCTGGCACGCCACCCCAACGGCCGGGTGTTGCCGCCGGGTGTGCGCCCCCTGGACCTGATGCCCCTCTGCGGCCGGCTGATCACCAAGCCCGGCTACAGCAGCTTTTGCGAGGCGATGAGCCAGAACGTCGGCATCCACCTGGTGGCGCGCGAGGGCTTTGCCGAGGCGGCGGTGCTGCAGCGCGACCTGGAACACCACGGCTGGCATCGCCTGCTCACACGCGCGGCGTTCGTGGCCGGCGACTGGCAGCTGGATCAACCGCTGCTGCCGCCTCAACGCAGCCCCCTGGCCGCCGGAGGGGCCGAGCAGGCTGCCGCAGCGATCGAAGCCCTAGCCCTTGCCTAATTCGGTTCGGTGCGGCACATTGGCGCAGTTTTCCCTGCCACCGCCGCTTCAGCCGTCCGCCTGATCCGTTTTGGCTCGTTTTCGTCATCGCCTTGTCCACGGTGCTGCTGCCCTCTGCACCCTGGTCCCGTCGATGCTGGTCACCCCCTCGGCCCTGGCCCAGAGCCAGCTCCCCATGGGAGCCCCGCTCTCGACCCTGGCCCTGCTCGAGGCGTTGCCGCAGGCCCAGCGCATCTTTGCGATCACGCCCGAGCGCCGCGCCCTGTTGAACACGATCCGCTATGCCGAGGGCACCTGGGCCCAAGGCAGCGACCTGGGTTATCGCATCCTGTTCGGTGGCTCGGTGATCGACTCGCTCGATCGCCATCCCAACCGGGTGATGCGCACAGCCCGTTACGCCAGTGCTGCGGCCGGTGCTTATCAGTTCATGCCCTTCACCTGGGCGATGGCGGCTCGGGCCCTGGGACTGGCTGTCTTCCATCCCGAAGCTCAGGATCAGGCTGCCCTGTTTCTGGTGCAGCGCCGCGGAGCCCTGTCGCTGGCTGATCAGGGTCAGCTCACCCCCCAGCTGGTGGCCCTGCTGGCGCCCGAATGGGCCTCGTTCCCCACCCTTCGGGGTGGCAGCTACTACGGGCAGCCCGTCAAGCGCTTTGCGGAACTCAAGCGGTTTTACGACGAGAACCTGACCCGTCTGCGT
The DNA here is from genome assembly GCA_964546045.1 of uncultured Klebsiella sp. Classification (GTDB taxonomy): domain Bacteria; phylum Cyanobacteriota; class Cyanobacteriia; order PCC-6307; family Cyanobiaceae; genus RGUW01. The sequence goes on from CAZJIF010000011.1 coordinate 9,664, forward strand.
TCGACCCTTGGACCGAGCGAGCCGCCGGTGGTTCCCTGTGAACCGCAGGCCTCGTTGCGTTGCCGCCTGGAGGCGCTGCAGTCGTTTTCGGCTCGCAGGCGGGGTGGGGCCTAACTCTCGCTGTCCTTGAACCGCTCGCGCCCGACCGTGTTCTGGGCGATCAGGTAAGCCGCCACGATCGCTCCGGCAAATCCCAGGGCGTTGCGGGCCAGGGGCAGCAGGTCAGGGGTGCGGGTGACGATCGGCGCCACGCCAAAGATGCCGAACAGGATCACCCACAGGGGGCTCAGCAGCAGCACCCAGGTCCACTCGACCATGCGCCCCTTCTGGCGGGGGTAGGCGGCGAAGCCGACAATCAGACCCCCAAGAATGGACGTGCCCAGGGTCAGCACCCACTGTTCGGTCGGCAGGCCCGGCACCACCTGGCAACCGCCGATCTCGAGGCAGCCCTTGACCGTGTGCAGGGCATCGACGATCGCCGCATCCTCGCCGTTGTCGCGCACGTAGTACTGGTTGCCGAAGCGGGTCTGGAGCTCCACCCAGAAGGTGCGCGGCATCAGGGCGAACAGGGCGTCGCCCACGTTGAAGTTGAGCAGGTTGCCGCCGCGTTCATCGGCAATCAGCAGCAGCGAACGCTCATCGAGATGCCAGAAATCCTTGACGGCATAGCCCGGTGTGCGGTCGTACTGGGTCAGCACGCGCAGCTTCCAGCCGCTGACGTGTTCAAAATCGTCCAGCTCGGCCTCGAGGGCTTGCCGCTGGGGGTCCGTCAGCGCCTTGGCCAGGTCGATCACCGGCGTTGGGTGATCGGGCAGCAGGTCGGGGTTGTCGTAGGCCCAGGCGGGCGACGCCCCGAGTCCGAGACCCAGGGTGGCCGCCCCGAGCACCACCAACGCCGCCAAAGCCGCCCACAGCCGCCGCATCCGCCGCCCTCAAAGAGACTGCATTCTCCCTGAACCGGCGTTCTGGTGTGAGCGTGACCCCGGCCAGCTCTAGCTCTAGCTCCAGCTCCTGTCCTGCCTGGCTGGCCGAACGGCTGCGGGCGGTTGGTGGCTCCGTGTCCTTTGCCCGATACATGGACTGGGCTCTGCACGACCCCGTGCACGGCGCCTACGGCAGTGGGCGGCTGCAGGTGGGGCCGCGCGGTGACTTCGCCACCTCGCCGTCGCTTGGGCCCCAGTTCGCGCGGTTGCTGGCACCGCAGATCGCCGACTGGCTTGCCCAGCTGCCTGAGGCAGGGCCCCTGGCGCTGGTCGAGGCCGGTCCGGGCGAAGGCGACCTGGCTGCCGATCTGGCCGGCGCCCTGGCCAGTGGCTGGCCCCAGCTGGCGGCCAGGCTCGAGCTGGTGCTGATCGAACCCAATGCCGGCATGGCAGCCCGCCAGCGGCAGCGCCTGGCCGCCTGTCCGCTGCCGGTGCGCTGGAGCACCGTTGCCGAGCTGGCTGCAGTGCCGGTCGTGGGGGTGCTGCTGGCCCACGAGGTGCTCGATGCCCTGGCGGTCGAGCGGGTTGTGTGGGACGGGGCGCACTGGCGCCGGCAGTTGGTGGCCCTCGACGCGGGTGCCGCTGCCGAGCCCTCGCTCCGGCTGGTGCCCGGCGAGCCCCTGCAACCCGACACCGATGCGGCCCTGTGGAGCCAGTTGCAGACCCGCGGTTTGCTGGCGATCACAGCAAGCGTCCCGCCACGCTTGCCGCTGGGCTGGACCACCGAGCTGCAAGCGGGCGTCGAGCCCTGGATGCGTGAGGCGGCGACAGCCCTGCAGCGTGGCGTGCTGCTGGTGGTCGACTATGCCCTCGAAGCCCATCGCTACAACAGCGCATCACGGTGCCAGGGAACCCTCATGGCCTACCGGGGCCAGCAGGCGTGCGGCGACCCCTTGCTGGAGCCCGGCCACTGGGACCTGACCGCCCATCTGTGCCTCGAGTGTCTAGACGCCGCTGCCACGGCCAGTGGCTGGCAGACCCTGGGGCAGCGACGCCAGGGCGAGGCCCTGTTGGCGCTCGGCCTGGCCGAGCAGTTGCACGGCCTGCAGCAGAGCCCGCCGCAGGAGCTGGCCGCTGCCCTGGCCGCCCGCGAAGCCCTGTTGCGCTTGGTCGATCCGGCAGGCCTCGGCGATTTTCGCTGGATTGCGTTTGGCCGCACAACAGCTGAGGCGGCCAGTGTCCCGTTGTTCCTGCAGGATCCCTGTCCGTCCGGCGTCGATCGACGATGACGGTGGGATTCACGGGTCAGTACGCCCCCGATCTGAGCCCGTGCGATCAGAAAGCAGCCGCCTGATTCTCAGGCGCGCGCCAACCACTGCCCCAACGTGCTGCCTGCTTGTGCAGGGTCGCTGGTGATTTCGATGATTTGGCCCACGGAGTCCTCGGTTTCGAGGGCTTCGAGACAGACCCGGGCCACCAATCGCCTGGGAATGCTGTTGCTCTCCTGCTGGTCAGCCCTTGTGAAGACGACCCCTTCGCGCTCGGCCCGGCTGTCGTCCTCGCTGAGACCACCAGGGCGCACGATCGTCCAGGCCAGGCCGCTCTGCTCGAGCCACTGTTCGCCGAGCCGCTTCCACACCAGGATTAGGCCGAACAGGTTGAGCGGGTGCAGCCACCGCCCCGCGCAGAGCGAGCTCACCAGCACCACCCGCTGCAGGCCAGCGGACTTGCAGGCGGCGATCTGATCGCGGATGGCCAGGGCATCGACCTTGAGCGGGCCAGCCAGGTCGATCGAGGGGCGGGCTCCCGTGGCGATCACCAGGGCATCGCAGCCCCTGAGGGCGGCCTGCAGACCGGCCGCGTCGCCCAGCTCGAGGCGCACCAGCTCCAGCTGATCTCGCCCGTCAAGGGCGCTGGGCAACACCGAGCCGGGCCGCAGGATCGCCCGCACCCGCAGGCCACGGCGCAGCGCCTCATCGGCGATGCGCCAACCGGTCTTGCCCGAGGCTCCGGTGATCGCCAGGGTCATGACAGCTCGTACCGCGTGTGAAGCGCCATGTTGGCGCCTGGAGCCAGCTCCAGGCGGCGATCACCGCTGATCAGCGCCAGCCGGGGGGCGGTCCAGGGTTCCAGGCAGACCATCGCGCGGGGGGGATCGGTCCACAGCACCGCTAGATCAAGCGGATGGCTGCAGCGCAGGGTGATCGTGCGCCCCATGCCGGCATCGAGCAGGCGCACATCGCCCTCCGGGTGGACCAGCAGATCGATGCCAGCCGTCAGCCGCTGCAGCTGGTCGTTGGTGGCGTCCTCGGCCATGGTCAGGTGGTTGAAACACCGTTCCGGCAGCCCTTCGAAGCGCACCGCCCCCAGGTCGCTCACCTTGAAGTAGGGGTGCAGCCCCAGGCTGAACGGCATCGGCGTGTCGCCCCGGTTTTCGACCACTGCGGTGATCGCGAGGGCCCGCGGCTCCAGCTGCAGGGCCAGGGTCAGCCCAAAGGCATGGGGATACAGCGCGCGCGTCGAAGCGTTGTCGCCAAGGGTCAGCTGCACCCCGCTGGCCTCCTTCAACTCGCTGAGATCCCAGCTCTGGTCGCGGGCAAAGCCATGCTGCGGCAGGGGGCTATCGGGCAGACCGCCGCAGATCGGAAACAGCACCGGAATGCCGCCCCGCACCGACTTGGCCGGATCGGCGAAGCGCTCGGCATCGAAATACAGAATCTCGTCGCCGCCGCTGCGCCAGCCCGTGACCAGGCCACCGCGCTCGGGCACCACCCGCAGCAGATCGCCGTTGGCCTGATCGCTCCACTCCCAGTGGGGGTAGGGCAACACACGCTGAATCAGGGCCATGGCGCAGGCGGGACGTCCTGCACGTCAGGCTGGCAGCACTCCAGCGTTCGCGCATCCGATGACTCCGATGACAGAGCACTGGCAGCAACGCTGGTACCCGGTTGCCTACCTCGACGATCTGGACCGTCGACGGCCGACGCCTTTTACCTTGCTGGGCACTGATCTGGTCCTGTGGTTGGAGCCGGCGAGCGGACAGTGGCGTGCCTTTGCCGATGTCTGTCCCCATCGCCTGGTGCCGCTGAGCGATGGCCGCATCAATGCCCGCGGTGAGCTCGAGTGCCCCTATCACGGCTGGAGTTTTGGCGGCGAGGGTCAGTGCACGGCCATTCCCCAAGCAACGGCCGAGCAGCAGCCCAATGCCTGCGCCAGCCCCCGCGCCCAGTGCCAGCGCTTTGCTACTGCCGAAGCGCAGGGGCTGTTGTTTGTGTTTGCCGGCGATCCGGCCCAGGCCGGCACCGTGCCGCTGCCGTTGGTGCCTCCGCTCGAGGAGCCTGGCTGGCTGGTGCAGGGCACCTTCCGCGACCTGCCGATGGATGCCCTGACAGTGCTGGAAAACGTGCTCGATGTCAGCCATGTGCCGTTCACCCATCACCGCACCGTTGGCCGGCGAGACAACGCGGCGCCGGTGGTGGCTGAGCTCACCGGTTTCGGCCCCGAGGGCTTTACGGCTCTGTGGCCCGAGGGTCCTCGCAAGGGGCGCCTTGGTCGTCAGCACACCACCTTCGTCGGGCCCTGCCTGATGTGGCATGACCTCACCGCCAAGGGGTTCGGTCGCATCCTGACGGTGGTCTATGCCACGCCGATCAGGCCTGGTGAGTGCCGCATTTTTGCGCGCTTTCCCTTTCAATTCAGCTCCCTGATCCCCAAGCTGCTGGTGGGCCTGCGACCCCGCTGGTTGCAGCACATCGGCAACCACACCGTGCTCGAAGACGATCAGATTTTTCTGCACTGGCAGGAGCGGACGCTGGCGGGGCGGGGCGGCAGTGAGCGTTTTGAGCAGGCCTGTTACCTGCCCACCGGCTCCGATCTCTATGTCCGGGCGCTGCACCGCTGGCTGCGCGAGGTGGCCGGACTGCCGTTCCCCGGCCAACCACTACCGCCGCGGCTAAGGAACGAACCCCTGCTTGAGCGATGGCAGGCCCACACCCGCCACTGCAAGGCCTGCTCGGGTGCCCTGCGCCGCATTCGTCGGCTGCGGCCACTGCTGCTTGTGGCGATCGCCGTGGCCTTGCTGGCTGCCGCATCGACCGCCCTGCTGGCGTTGAAGCTGGTGCTCGTGGGCTTGTTGATTGCCGGGGGGGTTGTGCTGCGCCAACTCAACCGCTGGGAGCACCAGCTGATGCAGGGCGATGGTCAGCCGCCCCGCAACAGGCTGGCCTAAGCCTTGGCGGTCAACTTGGCCATCACCGCTGTGATGGTGGCGGCGTCCACGTCATCGCGGATGACCACCGCGCCAATGGCGGTGGGCAGGACAAAACGCACCTTCCCTTCGCGGACCTTTTTGTCCCCCTGAAGACAGTCGAGCACCGCCCCAGGATCCAGGGCCGGCATCTGCAGGGGCAGTCCGGCTGCGCGCACAAGCGCACATTGCCGCTCCTGATCCTGTGAACTCCACAGGCCCATGGCGACCGCGAGCTCGCCGGCAGCCACCATGCCCAGGCCCACCGCTTCGCCGTGCAGGTAGGTGCCGTAGCCGCACAACGCCTCAATCACGTGGCCGATGGTGTGGCCGTAATTGAGGATGGCCCGTAGACCTCCTTCGCGTTCGTCAGCCGCGACCACGCGCGACTTGGCATCCGCTGACCGTTCCAGCAGGGTCTCCAGCAGGGCCGGGCCCACGGCATCCATGCTTGCCAGACCAGCCTCGGGGTTGCGGGCGGCGGCGGCCTCAAGGTCGCCAAACAGGGGTGCGTCATTGATGACGCCGTACTTGATCACCTCGGCCATGCCGGCGCGGAATTCGCGCTGCGGCAGGGTGGCCAGCACCGCCGGGTCGATCAGCACCAGCCTGGGCTGGTGAAAGGCGCCGATCAGGTTCTTGCCCCCGGGGTGATTGACACCGGTCTTGCCGCCGATCGACGCATCGACCATCGCCAGCAAGGTGGTGGGCACCTGGACCACGGCGATGCCCCGCAGCCAGCTGGCGGCTGCAAAGCCAGCCATGTCGCCAACCACACCACCCCCCAGGGCCACAATCAGCGAGCCGCGCTCGAGCTTGCGTGCAAAGGCGGCGTCGTGGATCGAGGCAACGGTGGCGGGGGTCTTCTGGTCCTCGCCTGCTTCGATGACCAGGGTGCCGGCGTCAAACCCCGCTGCCTGCAGGCTGGTCAGAGCAGTGGCCCCGTAGTGGTTCTGCACCACTGGGTTGGTCACCACCAGCACTTTGGTGCCCGGCTTGAAGCCCCGGCCCAGCACCTGGGACCCCAGATCGGCCAACGCACCGCTACCGATCACGACCGGGTAAGGGTTCTGCGCGAGGGCCACCTCGATCGTGCGCATGGTTGAGGGCGCAGAGGGCATGGGCAAACGCAAGCTGCCCTGAGGCTACGGCTGGCTGTTGGGTCTCCATAGGCTGGCGGCTTGCTTCCCGTTCCACCCATGGATGCCGAGCGCTTGCGGGCCCTGTTCACCAAGGACTACGGCCAGCCTGGCCCCAGCGAGGCCCAATGGCGTGAGCTTTACGCCGCTGATGTGCATTTCCAGGACCCCACCCAGGAGCACCACGGTCTGGCTGCCTACATCAAGGCCCAGGAGGGGTTGCTGAACCGTTGTGATGACTCCTATCTGACCCCTGGCGCCCTGGTGGTCGATGCGAAGTCGGCCTTCATCGAATGGGAGATGGGCCTCAAGATCAAGGGGCTCACCTTTGTTTACCCCGGGGCGACCCGGCTGCTGTTCAACGACGCTGGCCTGATCATGGATCACCGGGATTATTTCGACTTTGTCGGCCCCACGTTTGGTCCGGTGCCGCTGCTGGGTGGGTTTGTGCGCTGGCTTTATGGACGGTTCGTCGGCTGAGTGGTGTCGCCGAACGGCTGTCTTCAGGGAAGCGTGAAGCCCGATTGAAGGTGCTTGAGGTCCAGCATCACCCAGGTCACCCAGATCACCACGGCGAGCACCCCACTGATGGCGGCGACCCGGACCAGGGTGCGCAGAATCACTGCGGTCAGGCTGATCTCTTTCACGCAGGAGCTTCGGAAATTCCAATTCTGCTCGACAACCGTGCTGGGCGTGCCACCACCAGCAGACCGCTGCGTGGGCTTGGGCTTGGAATCAGCTGCAGGCTCAGATCCTGATCAGCGACCAGGCTGAACCCGACCCGCTTCAACAACCCAACCGCCATCAGGCGGATCTCCAGCTCGGCAAGGGCTTTGCCCAGGCAGACCCGCTCTCCGCCACCAAAGGGGAGCAATGTCAGACCTTGGTCAGCTTCAAGATGACGTTGGGGCCTGAATTGCTCCAGATCGTCGACATCCTTTCGATTGGTCGTCTCTGATCGATAGCGGTTGGAAGCTGCCAGGGCGATCTGCACCACCGACCCAGCGGGCACCTCCGTACCGTCGAGCACAAGTGGTCTGGTTGTTCGGCGAAAGAAACCTGCCACCGGTGGGTTGAGACGCATCACTTCCTGCACCATGGCGTTGAGACGGGGAGCCATGCTGGGGTCATAGGGCGTGGCTGCCTGGTCAGCAGCCGGCGGCCAGCTGAGCCCGTCCAACTCGTTCTGCAACCAGGGCAACAGCGTCGGCTGCTGCAACACGGCAAGGAACAGGCAGCTCAGCGACGAAGCGGTGGTTTCGTATCCGGCAAACAGCAACAGCAGTAACTGCTCCACCAGGTCGTCGTCGGCCAGTGGAAGACCTGCCTCATCGAGCCCTCCGCCGAGCAGATCGAGCCCGCCGCATTGCGGCAGTCCGGCCTCGGCCCGATGGCGTGCCTGTTCCAGAACCAGTCGCAGATGGGCCAGCAACCGGGTCCGTGCGGCCAATGCCCGGGCAAAGGGGCTTCCAGGAATCGCCACCGGGATTGAGAACAGTGCGCGGGTCCAGATCTCAAAATCGCCAAACAGCGTGTCGCGCGCCTTGGCATCGAGGCCAAGCACCACTGTGGCGATCACGTCAAAGGCAAAGCGGCGCATGCGCGGCACCAGACTGAGCGGTGCCGTGGATTTCTGCAGCTCACCAGCAAGCTCGTCCACCAACCCCACGATTGCGGGGCTGTAGCGCCGCAGGGCAGCTGCCGAGAACAACTGGCCCACCACCCGCCGCCGCGCCTTGTGAGCGGCCCCGTTGCGGTTGGCCAGTGAACGGCTCCCCAGGAGTTGCCGCACGCTCTCTGGCCACCAACCTTCGGTGGCATCGGCTTGGGCCAGCAGGGCGTTGATGGCGGCGCCGCCGCGCACAAACACCATCTGCTGCCCCACAAGCCTCGTCTGGTACACGTTGCCAAAACGGGCAAAGCGCCGCTGGGCAAAGTCGGCGTCCCGCAGAAACGAGAGCGCCTCGATCACACCGGTGATGGCACCTGTGCTCGGTAATCGTCGAGCGCTCACCATGGCAACGCCTCACCGTTGGCGTGCCAGAAGCTGCCGCTGCTTGTGAGCGTCAGCGCATCGATGCGGGCCAGAAGGCCCCGTGCCGCCTCGGCCGGCGCAATTCCTGAAAATCCCACCATGCGGGTGGCCACCATGCCGGGGTGCAGGATCGCCACGGCGATGCCGCGGGGCTGCAGATCGATCGCCAGCGAACGTCCAGCCATGTTGAGGGCGGTCTTGGACATCCGGTACCCGTAGTAGCCACCCGAGCTGTTGTCGTCGATGGAGCCCATGCGACTGGTGATCAACGCAAGCTTGGATCCGCTGCGCAGGTTGCCCAGCAGGGCCTGGCTCATGAGCAGGGGGGCCAGGGCATTGACCTCAAACTGACGCCGCACACTGTCAGCGCTGATCTGCTCGAGCCCGTCGGCTTCGAGGATGCCGGCGTTGAGGATTGCCCCGGCCAGCTCGAGGCCATCGAGACGGTGCATCAGGGCGTTGATGCAACCCTCATCGATGAGGTCAATGCCGCTCTCGACGCGCACACCCAGCCCATCGAGCTCGGCAGATGAGCTGCGGCAGACGGCGATCACCCGCTCGCCGCGGTCCGCGAGCTGGCGGCACAGCTCCAGCCCGATGCCGCGGTTGCAGCCGGTCACCAGCCAGTGGGCCATGGGGTCAGGCACGATCTCGGCCGATCAAGCTAGGCCCTGCACCCGTTCGTGTTCGCAACGAGCGTCGCTCCGCGCCGGTGGATTTCACGGGCATAGTCGGTCCAGGTGCCCTGACCCCAGTAACGAAAGCAGCTGGTCTCGAGCAGCAGCAGATGCAGCAGCGCCTGCTGGTAGCGAGCTGTTCGGGTCACAGCCGGATCCTGCGCCACCAACGGGTCAAACGCCGCGTGAAAGCTGGCGCTGAGTTGGTTCATGGGCTCGAGCACGTTGGCGTAACCCGCCACCCAGCTCAGGTTGTTGGTCCAGGAGGCGCCCTCCATGGCAAAGCCAGGCTCACGGGACTGCAGCGCCGTGATGGCCTCCTCCACCGCCGCAGGGCTGGACTGATCGCCCAGCTGCTGCCACAGCCGGTGCTGCCCCACGGCCTGTACCGGGGGGTAGGTGTCGGGGTTCACACCGCTCGCTTCGAGCAGTTCGATGTACTCGCTGCCATTGATCGCCGTTGTGGCTCCTGCCTCGGTCCTGAGGCGCCGGTGTGCCTGGCAAAACGCCTCGGGGAATTCGTTCATCATCACGCCACCGTTTTCACCATCGGCGATCTGGGCCACCAGCGCCGGCACCGACCCCTGGCCGAGCGGTTGTCGACCCAGACCCAGCGCTTCGTAACAGGGCTGCATCTGACCCACGAGCTTGGTATCGGAGCCTTGTGTCTTGATCAGGGCTGTGATGCTGATCGTCTCGCCCTGCGAATTGCGGGCCACCAGACGATTGGGCACGCGTGTCTGCTCGCGGCTCAAGGGGGTGCCGTCGGGGTTCTCGACACTGTGTTCCTGGACCAGCAGCCAGCGGTAGCCACACTCCCGCAGGGCCTGCACCAGGGCAAACAGGGTGTCGGGATGATTGGGAAGGTGCATCTCGGGCGGGGAGAACCCCTTGACCCTGGCCAGCGCCGCATCGCCGAACAGGGCTGCGAACTGGTGCTGCCAGGCCAGCATTTGCAGCTTCAGATCAGGGATCGGTGTCGAAGGAGCCACCGCATGCCCCCAGAGCGTGCCGAGCCATTCGACGTGGGTCTGCATCGCGGCGTCACAGGCCAGATAGCGCCAGGCGTCGACAATGTCGTGGCGTCCCATCTGTGTGGCACCCCACAGCAACGTGCCGGAGACATCCAGCATGATCCGCGGGTTGCAGCCCTCGTTGATCAGCGCGGGTAACAGGTCGGCCATGCGCCGGTAGCACTGCGCAAATGGTTCGGCGTTGTGGTTGTCCCCCTCACCCGGATGCTCAAACATCCACTGCAGGTGATTGATCAAGTCCCCATCGACACCCGCTGGAATGGTCGGTTGATGCAAGTGCAGCGCGCAGGCAAAGGCCGAATCGATCGTCGCCAGCTGCAGGTTGGTGTGCGGCAGGGCCACGGGCTGGTCGTGCTGCACCAGGGCCAGGATCTCGGCTTCGCGGCCAGCGATCGGTGGCAGGTGAGGACTGATCATCGCGATACCGCCATTGAGCTGACACGCCCATCCTGCTTAGCCGTTGTCGATCAAGATGAACAGCTGTAGTGGGACACGCCTCCGGCGTTGAAGAATTCCCTGGGTCTGAGGCGGTCATACTTGGCTGCCAGCTCAGGGGAAGGCGCCGCGTAGGGATGGCTGAACACAGCCTGGAGCTCCTGGATCAGGCTGGTGTCGCCCTGCTCAGCCTGCTGATAGGCGGGTGCGATCAGCCACTCGCGCCAGGTGATCTTGGGGTTGACGCCTTGCATCGCTGCGGATGGGTTGCCAAGGTCACCATGGCCGCTGATTTGATCGCGCCAAGTCCCAAGCCAATGCGTCCATTGCGCATCAAGCTGTTCTGAACTGGGCAGGTAGAAGCTCTCTTTCAGGGCAGCGAGTTGCGCTGCAATCTCTGATGCTGCAACCTCAGGCGCTGCAATCTCTGACAGCTTGCGGAAGAAGATCGTGTAATCAACCTTGGTCAGAACCATCAGTTCCAGCAGCTCGTTCACCAGTGTTGGCTTGGTCTGGCTCAGGCCCAGCTTGCTGGCCCACATCGCCTCGAGCTCCTGGGTCATGGCGATGCTGAAGCCATCACGGATCTGATCCAGCCTGGCCAACGCTTTCTGGTTATCGGCGAGCAGCAGCCTCAGGGATGCCCAGAACATCTGGTAATTGGCTTCGGCTGCAAGCGGTTGGTTGAAGAAGCAGAAATGCTCGCCGCCACCGGTCCAGGGCTGAAAGCCGGGATCGAACAGTTCGCAGAAGCCAAACGGGCCGTAATCGAGGGTGAAGCCACCTGCGGCACAGTTGTCGCTATTGAAATTGCCTTGGCAGTAGCCAACGCGCATCCAGTTGGCCACCAGGGCTGTGAGGCGTGTGCGAAACAACGCCGCCAATGCCACCACCTGATCATCGAAGGAAAGACCGGGATCAATCTCTGGTCGGTAATTCCGCTCGATCAGGTGCGCCACAATCATCCGCAGCTCGCTGAGCGCACCGGGATGGGCGTGGCTGCGGGCGCGGCGGGCAAACAGCTCGATCTGGCCCACCCGTAGGAATGATGGCGCCACCCTTGTGGTGATCGCTGCTGGGTTGTTGACAAGGGTGTCGGGATCGAACGATCTGGACTGGGGGGTGTACCAGGGCCTCCGCACGGTTTCAGCCCTCGACATGTACAGCGTCAACGAACGTGCGCTGGGTACCCCCAAGGCGTGCATCAAGTCCTGCGCCAGAAATTCGCGCACGCTCGAGCGCAGCACCGCCCGCCCATCGGCGCCGCGGCAGTAGGGCGTCGGGCCTCCGCCTTTGAGTTGCAGTTCCCAACGGCGGCCGTTGAACAGGCCTTCGAACACGGAAATGGCCCGGCCATCGCCGTAGCCGTTGCCGGTTCCAAAAGGACACTGCTGGATGTATTCGCTGCCGTAGATCGACAGGGCATAGCCGGTTGCCCAGCCCACCGCTCGCATCGGCGCCCGCGCCACGCTGATGTCGCCAGAGAACAGACGGCGGAACTGTTCGTCATGGGCCAGCGCCTCGCTCAGCCCCAGGTCGTGGAACAGCGTGCTGCTGTGCGCCACGTACTCGGGCGCTGGAATTGGGGTGGGTGTCACCGGCACGTAATGACCGGAGAACACCTCCCTGGGGCGGTGGTCTTGGCCATCGGCGCGGGCCTGAGGATCCGCCTGCAGGGCATCAAGCAGCGAATAGTCCGCCCGCTCAGCAAACTCGGCGAAGGTTGATGTCAGCAAGGGTCTCTCGGGTTCTGGACTTGCCTGGGCCTGGCCCTGACGGTGCAGACATCATCCTTACCGTCCCCACCCGCCTGCGGTCGATCGGGATCGTCGGCAGTCTCGAGGTCTGGAGGCTGTCAGTGCGGTCAGTGGCGCTGCCTGTGGCTATGACGGGATGACATGGCTGGCAGTCTTGATTGATGGGACGCATCGCGCTTGTGGCTCTGTTGCCGCTGCTCACCCTGTCGGCGGTCCGTGCTCAGAGCTTTGACCCCCAGGTGACGGCAGACCAGCAGCAGACACTGCAGGCTCTGCTCAACAATGCCCTGGTAGCGATCAGGCAGAACGATCAGGCTTCGGCCTGCAACCTGCGCGGCCAGGCGATGGATGTGCTGACAGCGAACCTGGCTGCCTTCCAGGCGCTGTTCCCTGCGAACAACTGGGCCGATCTGCAGGTGTCGTTGCAGGGCAGCCTGCGCAAATGCGCTGCCCAAGGGCTTTCTAACCAGGGCGGTTGAGCCGTTGCATCTGCCAGGTCACCCACGTGCCCACCGGGCTCCACAGCAGGTAGGGGATGAGCAGCAGAACAGCCGCCATCGATGACCGTGCCACCACCACCGCCAGGGCCACACCCCACACCCAGCCGGCAAAGCCGACGCCTGTGCCATTGGCCAGCCGGCGCGTTCTGCAGATCAGCCAGGTGTAGCTCTGAACGAGAACCAGAAGCACCAAATAGGCGGCCATCAGCGCAAGGTTCGAGCTGCCATTCCAGGCCAGCAGGGCCGAGGCGTAAAAGCAGATGTAGATCGTGATCCAGATCATGGGGATCCACCGCTCAAACGTGAGCCAGCGAGGACGTCTGAGCTGCAGAAACCAGGCAAAGTCGGTGCGGCTGGGATTCAGCAGAGCTCCGACTGCCGCGATCACCAGCAGGATCACCACGGCAGCCTTCATTGCCCTCCAGTCTGTGACTCAGTCACGCGGGTACAGCAGTGTGACGGGTTCGGGGTTGTCGATGTCGTAGTCGAGGATGTCAGCTGGCAGTCTCACTTGTGACGCGCGTGGGTAGACGCTGAAATCCTCGATCCGTTTGAACAGCGGCAGCAGCACCCGCGCCAGGGCGTTGGGGGCTCCGTAGAAGAACGCGTGGTGACCCAGCAAAAATTCGGTGGTGCCGGCTCCGTTGGCCGGCGTCAAGGTGGGGTGCGCGATGACGGGAAAATACACAGGTCAGTTGGCGCTCCTCGATCGCCATCACCTGTTCGACGTCATGGCGTTGCAACAGTTTCCATTTCTGGCGGACATCGTCATGGGCGACGATCGCCGCCAGACGCATCCGTGCGTAACGCTGCAGCAAGGCGCGGTGTCAAAACCGTCCTGCTCCAGGTCGGTGCAGATCCGTTGGTGCAGCAGTCGAGCAACCGCAGGGCGATCGCCTGGTCGCCCGCATCGAACTGATCGATCCAGCGACCCAGCGAAGGGCGCGCGATTTCCGCTGCGTTCCAGGCCTCAGCCAGCTGGTCGAGTTTGCGGTTCAGCTTGTCCGTCACGGCGGTTGAGTGCGTTGTGCAGGCTTGCCAGCCGTTGGGCGTTGACCCCCAGATCAGAGTCGCCCAGGCGCGACACCGAGCGTGCCTGCAGCACACCGTGTCCTGGATCGGCGTAGAGCTCCAGATCGTCGACAAAGCCGAACAGGCGGCTGCTTGCGGTGGCATGCAGGTAGCCGTTGGACTGCTCGATCAGCGTGGTGCGTGGCGTGGTCGTCAGCACCGCCGTCAGCTTCTGCAGAGCATGGTCAGGGTCATCCACCACCCAGTCGACACGTGCACAGTGCGCGGGCGACAGGCAGGGAGCCAGGGCACCGTTGTGCACGCCAAGCTCGGAAGGCACCGGCCCCACCAGTTGGAACAAGGCGAGGTGGATCAGCAGCAGCCCATGCTGCAACCAGGTGATCATTCGGCTTCACCCCCAGTGCTTTCTGTCTGACCGTCCATGGCCACCCCCAGCTCGCGGCAGGTGCCGACCGGATCAACCCCCGGCGCCACCCCCAGGGCCTTGCGCAGCAGATCCAGCTGGCTCACGGATTGAAGGTCGATCGAATTGGCGACCTGTTGACACGCCAGGATCTGCAGGGCGCGGGTGTCGGGCTTGCCACAGGCACTGATCAGCCCGAGCCCGGCAAGCACAGCTGTGGCGGCTATGGGGCGCATCAACTCTGGGAGATGGATGGACCAACGCTAGGAAACCTGATCCGCATCCAGTTCGAAATCTGCAAAGTCGAAGCCAGGACCCACACAGCAGCTCACCAGGCTCCAGTCCCCCAGGCTCCGAGCCGTTTGCCACCAGCCGGCCGGCACCACGGCCACAGGCACCCACTCGGGGCGCGCGATGTTGAAGCCCAGGACCTGGCTTTGGCTGGCGCCCCGAGCAGCTGGGCCTCGCTGCAGCTCGAGGGGTGCACCAGCGATGAAATGCCAGCTTTCATCTGAACCCCGCACCCGATGCCAGCGGCTGGGTCTGCCGGCTTCCAGCAGAAACAGAATCACGGTCAGGGCGCTGCGCTGGGCACCATCGGCGCGGCTGACCTGCTCGATGCTGCGGTGCACCTCGCGATACCAGCCCCCTTCTGGGTGGGGCTGCAGGCCATGGCGCGCGATCAGGGTCCGACTGGTCTCAAGGGGCTGGTCCACAGAACGTCAGGTGTGAGCCGATAGGGTCATGCCATCAGGTTGCCCGACCCCGCTGCCATGAATCCAAGCGTCAAGGGAGTGCTGTACGTCAGCGTCTGGGTGATGCTCTGGGGGACCGCGGCGTCGTTGGCCGATCTCGTGTTGCTTGAGCGCAGTGCCTATGAGGCCGGGTCTGCAGGCCAGGCGATCACCTTTGCGTCTTACGGGATCGCTGCTGTGGTGCTGGCGGTGAAGCTGTCGGGTCGGTTTCTTTCAACTGACGATTGAGCGATCGATGGCCGAGGTGCCGCAGCTGATCGACGGTCCACTCGAGGCGCCAGCCACGCTGCTCCTGGCCCATGGCGCAGGTGCACCGATGGACAGTGCGTTCATGGCGTCGATCGCTACCGGCCTGGCCCTGCGGGGCTGGCGGGTGGTGCGCTTTGAGTTTCCGTACATGGCCCAGCGGCGAACGGACGGCAAGCAGCGGGCCCCCGACCGCTTGCCCCGACTGCTCGAGGCCTTTCGTGAGCAGGCGTTGGCGTTGGTGGGCCATGGGCCGCTGGTGATCGGTGGCAAGTCGATGGGTGGGCGCATCGCCTCACTACTGGTCGACGATCTGGCCGTTCATGGCGCCGTGCGCGGCTGCCTTTGCCTGGGGTATCCCTTCCATCCTCCGGGCAAACCGGAGCAGTTGCGCACAGCACACCTCGAAACCCTGCAGACCCGCACCCTGATCCTGCAGGGCGAGCGGGACAGCTTCGGCAAGCGCGGCGAGGTGGAGGGCTACACCCTGTCGTCAGCGATCGAGGTGCAATGGATCAAGGCCGGCGACCACAGCTTCAAGCCCACCCGCAGTGCAGGCCACAGCGAAGCGGACAACTGGCAGGCTGCGGTGCAGGCCGCTGATCAGTTCATGCAGGGGGTGCTGGCCCCGGCGGGCTCACAGCGTCAGGACTTCAGGACTGCCAGCAGCCCCGCGCCATAGCGCTCGAGCTTGGCGGCGCCGATGCCACCGATCTGGCTCAGGGCCTCCAGGTCTGTGGGTCTGCGGGCTGCCAGCTCCACCAGGGTGCGGTCGTGAAACACCACATAGGGCGGAACCCCCTGGCTGCGGGCTTGCTCCCGTCTCCAGCCTTTGAGCGCCGTGAGCAATGCCTCGTCGACCTCCAGCCCGTCATCAAGCCCGGTGATGGCTCCTTGCGGTCGCGCGTGGACCTGCCCAGCGCGCTGCCTGCTTTCCTTTTGTGCTGGGGGCAACGGCAGTTCCAGCACCAGGTCTCCCCGCAGCAGCGGCCGCACGCGCTCGGGCGCTCCGAGCTGCAGCCCCCCTTTGCCATCGGGAACCGGCTGCAGGTAGCCGAGGCCACTCAGTTGACGCACAAGGGTGCGCCACTGGCCGCGGTCGAGCTCGCGGCCGATGCCATGCACGCTCAGCTGGTCATGGCCCAGCTGGCGGATCCTTTCGCTGTTGCTGCCCAGCAACACATCCACCACATGGGCGGCGCCGAAGCGGGCCCCTGTTCGCACCACCGCCGAGAGCAGCTTCTGGGCCGGCACCGTGAGGTCGACCACGGCCTTGGGCTCCAGGCAGCCGTCGCAGTTGCCGCAGGGCTGTTCCAGCTGTTCACCGAAGTGGCGCAACAGCACCTGGCGGCGACAGCCGGCGGCTTCGCTGTAAGCGATCAGGGCTTCGAGTTTGCCGTGCTCGACCCGTTTCTGGTCCTCAGGGGCGGCCGAGTCGTCGATGAAGCGGCGCAGCTGGGGAATGTCGCCAGGACCGTGCAGCATCCAGGCCACCGCCGCCAGGCCATCGCGTCCGGCGCGGCCCGTCTCCTGGTAGTAGGCCTCGAGGCTCTTGGGCAGATCGACGTGGGCGACGAAGCGCACGTCCGGTTTGTCGATGCCCATGCCGAAGGCGATCGTGGCCACCACCACGACGGCGGCTTCGTTGCGAAAGCGCTGCAGAGCAGCGCTGCGTTGCTCGCTGCGCAGGCCTGCGTGATAGGCGACAGCGTCAATGCCGGCGGTGCGCAGCTGGCCGGCGATGGCATCGACCCTGCTGCGCGAACGGGCATAGACGATGCCAGCCTCCCCTTGATGCTCGCTCAGGAAGGCCAGCAATTGCTGTTGCGGCTGCTGCTTGGCGCGCAGCACATAGCGGATGTTGGGCCGGTCAAAGCTGGCCAGGAACACCTGGCCGTGTTCAAGCCGCAGCCTGGCGATGATTTCGGCGCGGGTGCGCGGATCGGCGGTCGCGGTCAGGGCCAGCCGCGGCACGGCAGGGAAGCGCTCGGCCAGGAGCCCCAGCTGGATGTACTCGGGCCTGAAGTCATGTCCCCATTGCGAGACGCAGTGGGCCTCATCGATCGCAAATAGGCTGATTTCTGGCCCCAGCCGCTCGAGCAGGTCGCCGCCCAGCAGCCGCTCGGGCGAGACGTACAACAGCCTGAGGCTGCCTGCTTGCAGTTGCCGCCAGACGGCAGTGGCCTGGTCGGCCTCCAGGGCCGAATGCAACCCTGCCGCGGCCACCCCGAGTTGCTGCAGGGCCGCCACCTGGTCCTGCATCAGCGCGATCAGCGGTGACACCACCACCGCCAACCCTGGCCGGCAGAGCGCCGGCACCTGGTAGCAGAGCGATTTGCCGCCGCCAGTGGGCATCAGCACCAGTCCTGAGCCGCCGCCGATCACATGGCGCACGATCGCCTCCTGAGGGCCGCGAAAGGCGCCATACCCCCAGACCCGGCTGAGCACCTGCACGGGATCGGCAGTGGGGCTGTGGGCTGCGCTGCTCACGGCTGGGTGTGGGTGGCCAGACGCTCCACAATGAACCCGAGACGGTGAGTTCTGATGTCCGCTTCTGCACCCCGTTCAGCGACGGCCTGGGGGTTTCTCGCTCCGGCGCTGCTGCTGCTGGGGGTGTCGGTTCTGATTCCGGCAGCCATGGCCCTGGTGATGGCCTTCACCCAGAGCGGACTCGATGTCAGCGAGCCGCTGCGGTTCATCGGTCTGGCCAATTTCAGGCGGCTGCTTGCCGATCCGATGATGCTGCGGGTGTCGTTGACCACCGCGGCCTACCTGGTGGGCATCGTGCCGCCGATCGTGCTCGGTTCGCTGGCGCTGGCGGTGCTGGTCAACCGTCAGCTGCCCGGGATGCACTGGTTCAGGGGGGCGTTCTACACCCCGGTGTTGGTGTCGATCGTGGTGGCTGCAATTGCCTTTCGTTGGCTCTACGCCGAGAACGGCTTGATCAATGGCTGGTTGGCAGTCCTGCTTGGCGACCGCTTTTCGCCGATCGCCTTTCTCAGCTCGCCCCAGCTCGCCCTGCCGGCGGTGATGGTGGTGACGCTGTGGAAAGGTCTGGGGTATTACATGGTCATCTTTCTGGCCGGTCTGCAGGGGATCGCCCCTGAGCTCTACGAAGCCGCTGCCCTGGACGGCAGCGATGGCTGGCGGCGGCACCTCGACATCACCCTGCCCCTGCTGCGTCCCTACGTCACGTTGGTGGCTGTGATTTCGGCGATCGCCGCCACCAAGGTGTTTGAGGAGGTCTACCTGATGACCCAGGGAGGCCCGGCTGACGCCACCCGGACCATCGTCTATTACGTCTACGACCAGGCCTTTGCCGAGCTGGAGATCAGCTACGCCTGCACGGTCGGCCTGGCTTTGTTTCTGGCGGTGTTGCTGCTCAGTCTGGTGCGTCTGGCCTTTGCCGGTGATCGCGGCCTGACCTGACCACGCCGGCAGGCTGCCAGGGTGGAAGATTGGATCGCAACGGTCCCGTGGTTGTGCTTCCAGAGGCTGCAGATGCGATCGGCATCGTCGGTGGTGGGCAGCTGGCCCTGATGCTGGCCCAGGCGGCCCAGGAGCTTGGCCTGGACCTGCACGTGCAGACCCCCAGCGCGTCTGACCCGGCAGCGGCGGCGGCCAGCAGTGTGGTCCTGGCTCCCCTCGATGATCTGCAGGGCACCCGACAGCTGGCCCGCCGCTGTGCGGCGATCAGTTTCGAGAACGAATGGCTTGATCTGCAGGCGCTGGCTGCCCTGGAGGCCGAAGGCGTGCGCTTTGTGCCCGCCCTTGCGGCGCTCGAGCAATTGGTCAGCAAACGCCACCAACGCCAGTTGCTGAATCGACTGAATCTGCCGGCACCGCGCTGGTGCGGGCTCGAGATGGTGCTGGTGGATCGGTTGGATGCCGATCAACTGCCGCGCCAGGACCAGGATGTCGACGACCCTGTTGAGCAGGCTCCGCGGCAGTTGGGCCCTGCGCTACCGGCCGGCTTTGACTTTCCGGTCATGGCCAAAGCGGCCTTGGGGGGATACGACGGCAAGGGCACCCGGGTGTTGCGCGAGCAGGCCGATCTCGATGCGCTGCTGGCCGAGGTCGATCCACACGACTGGATCCTTGAGGAGCTGGTTCCCTTTGAGATGGAGCTGGCCCAATTGGCCTGTCGCGATCGGGCCGGTCGGGTGCAGTGTTACCCACTGGTGCAGACCCACCAGCATCAACAGGTCTGTGACTGGGTCCTCGCACCGGCACCTGTGCCCCATGCGGTGCAAGCTCATGCCCGCAATCTGGCGGCGTCCCTGCTGACGGCCATCGGTTACGAGGGAATGGTCTCGCTCGAGCTGTTCTACGGACCGACCGGATTGCAGGTCAATGAGATTGCCCCACGCACCCACAATGCCGGGCATCTGACGATCGAGGCCTGCCAGACCAGTCAGTTTGCACAGCAGCTGCGGATTGTCGCCGGATTGCCCATGGGTCCTGCCGAGTTGCGGCTGCCAGGAGCATTCATGGTCAACCTGCTGGGCTTTCGGGCTGAGGAAACCGACTACAGCGACGAGCGGCAGGCCCTGGCTGGCCTGGCAGGGGCGGCGTTGCACTGGTACGGCAAGCAAGGGTCGGGGCTGGGCCGCAAACTGGGGCATCTGACCCTGAACCTGGACGCTGCGGAACCCGGCGAACGGCTTGCGGAGGCCATGGCCAAACTCGACCTGGTGCGGCGCATCTGGCCCCTGCCCCACGCACCAGAAAACCCTTAGAGTTCTCTCGGACTGCCGTGTTGGTGACTGCCTTTCACAGTTTTCTGATCTGACTCCCTTTTCGATATGGGGGGTCTGCAGCGGAAGCAACGTAAGCCGGCCTCGTAGCCGGAAACGGCGCCCCGCCCTTGACCCCCCTCCTGGTTCCACCAGGTCGAACACTGGGGCAAGACGGCACGGTGGTTCACCCTGTTCTTTACGCCTGGATTCTGTTGGTACGCGCCGCATCGCTCGCCCTTGCCGCCTGTCTGGCCGCCCCCCTGATCGGTGCGTCGCCCGTGCAGGCCGTGTCCTTGCCGGAGGCCTGTGAGCGCTTCGAGTCCAAGCTCAAGCAGGCCCAGGCCAGCAACGACCCCGCCCAGGTTCAGAAGGTGTACTCCCAGGGCAGCAAGCGCATCGCCTCCCGCTTCAACGGCGCCACCTGCCCCGGGATCAAGGCTCCCTGAGAACCTTTTGCAGCACGGTGCCCAGCTGCTCCCGGTTCAGCTGGGTCACCACAAATACTTCCTGGGCGCTGGTGCCCCGCCGTGCCACCAGTTTGTGACCACCCATGATCGGAGTCGACAGGCGCAGTTGCAGCCCAACTGACCTGCCGCGGGCCCTGCTGATCACTGCCGGGGTGACCGTGTCGATGGCGCTCTCGGCGGCTAACCGCCTGAGCACAGGGATCAACCCTTCGACATAGGTGCTGTGGGTGATCACCAGACGGCCCATGGTTCTTGCTCCGGCAGGTTCCCGTTCACGCTGGTTCCAACGGGGCCATGGTCAGCCCTTGGCCGCCCAACTGCTGGTGGATCAGCTCGGCCTGTTCCTGGGGCCCGCTCCAGACCACCGCTGCTCCCTGGCCATCGATGCGGTGTGCCAATTCCCAGGCCTGATCCGGGGTCATCGCGGGGACATAACGCACGAGGCAATCCACCACGTGCACGAACGTATTGATGTCATCGTCCAGCACCACCACCTTGAAGTGCGGATACGGCTTGCGCTGCAACACCGCCTGGCTGCCCGCCTGCTGCTGGGGAGCCGTCGTCACGCCGATGATCACGCTGTCCATCAAGGTTTCGGAGCGATCCCGTTGTGGGCCGAAGCCTAGGTAAGCTCCAGATCATCCCGTTTTGTCCTGGGCATGTTGGTCACCGTCGGCTGGGCTTCTCTTGCAGCGATGTTCACGTTCTCCATTGCCATGGTGGTCTGGGGTCGTAATGGCGACGGCAGCATCAATTTCTGAGCTGCGTGGTTGAAGCACTCCTCGATCCCTCTCGGATCCTGTCCTTCACCGCCGCGGCCCTGTTGGTGTTCGTGAGCGTTGGAGTGATCTACCTGTCGACCATTGAGTGGCGGGATCGCCGGCGACGCAATCGGCAGGAGCGCCAGTCCCGTTCGTGAAACCCCAGCCTGCGTTGGCTGCCTGGGCCTGGCAACGGGCTTCTGAGCTGTTGGTGCCCGCCGCCGGCCTGCCTGATGTTGATGCTCAGGCCCCGGCTCCAGTGCAGGAACACTTGCTGCGCCAAGTGCTGCATGGCCTGCCCTGGCAGGGTGGCTCAGCCACCTTTCAGCTCCCCGAAAGCAGTGATGTTGCCGGCTTGCTGGCCCTGCAGCCCTGGTTGCAACACCACCAGGCCCAACCAGCACGCGAGCAGCTGAGGCACCACGCTGACCGGTTGCGGGCCCAGTTGGTCGGCGAAACGGTGACCTACGTGGTCAACCGCAACATCAACGTCAGCAACCACTGCGTCAAGCATTGCAGCTTCTGTGCGTTCAGACGGGACCCCGGCCGCCCCGGTGCCTTTTGGCTCAGCCGTGACACCCTGCAGCAGAAGGCGCGAGAGGCGCAGCAACGCGGTGCCTCCGAATTGTGCGTCCAGGGTGGCCTGAATCCAGCGGCCACCCTGGGCGGAAGCCACCTCGCCTACGCCGAGGCGGTCCTGCAGGATCTGCTGGCTGCGGCGCCAGGGATTCACCTGCATGCGTTTTCGCCGCAGGAACTGTTGTACATCGCTGAATCCGATGGTCTGCCTTTGGCCGTGGTGGTGCAGCGGCTGCGCCAGGCCGGTCTGGCATCTGTTCCCGGGACAGCTGCCGAGGTGCTGAGCGAACCGCTGCGCCAGGTTCTCTGTCCAGAGAAGCTCAGCGCCCGCTCCTGGGTGGCGGTGATGCTCGAGGTCCAGGCCCAGGGGCTGCCAGCCACCAGCACCCTGATGGCTGGTCATATCGAGTCCACTGCAGACCAGGCCGCCCATCTGCTGACCCTGCTGCAGATCCAGCGTCATGCTTTCGAGCAGGGGCAACCGGGCTTCAGCGAATTCGTGCTGCTGCCGTTCGTTGGTCAACAGGCACCGGCTCCTTTGCGGCAGCGGGTTGGCCGTGATCAGCCTGATCTCCAGGCGATGTTGGTGTTGACGGCCATGGCCAGGCTGGTGCTGGGCCCCTGGATCCGTCATCACCAACCCAGTTGGGTCAAGCTGGGTCTGGCGGGAGCCACCGAGGCCCTGCGCTGGGGGGCCGATGATCTCGGTGGCACCCTGATGGAAGAGCACATCACAACCATGGCCGGCGCCAGTGGCGGCACCAATCAGGACCCCGCGTCCCTTGAGGCGGCGGCGGCCAGTTGCGGCCGCCCCGTGCGTCGTCGCACCACCACCTACGGAGTGGGGGCATGACGGGCAGGCGTCTTGGCTGGCAGGGGATTCCTTTGCCTTACACGCTGGCAGTCACGCTGGCGCTGGTGCTGGCGCCCGGTCTGGCCTTGATGCTTTGGCCCCGTCCCCAGGCCGAGGGCCTGGGACGTCTGCTGGCCCAGGCCCAGTTGATTCAGAGCTTTGCTGCCGGCGGCCCAGCGCGACCCCTGCCGGCGCTCTGGAAGCAGCGGTTGGCTGGGGCCGCACCAGGGCTGTGGGCCCGTCAACAGGGGGTCTGGTGGCAGTTCTGGGGTGCCCATGGCGATGCCGGCGCTTACCTCGTATTGCCGGCCGTCAGCCTCAGCGGCGTCAACCGCAGCGGTTGGCCCCAGCAACCGCTGATCGTGGATGACCTGGCGGTGCTGGCCCCCGACCCGTTGTCTCGGCAGTGGTTGGCCGAGCGGCTGCGCAGCATCAGCCGACCGCAACGGGGACTGGAGCAACGCTGTCTGCAGCAGCTTCGCCGTCCCCAGGTGGTGGTCTGGAACCCGGCCGGGCTCGGCGCCCTGGCGGGGCCTGTGGCTCCCCTGTTGCAGCGCCTGCAACAGGGTTGCCTCACCCTGGAACGGCGGGGCAACGATCTCATCGTCAACGGTGAGGCTGCCGCTGGCAGTGGGGTGCTGGGTGCTGAGCCCAGGGCGGTTTCGCTGCCCAGCCAGCGTCCTCTGCCTCCGGGTCAACTGCTGGAGCTCAGCGGCCCCTCCCTGGCGATGCTGCTGCAGGGGCTGCTGGGGCGACAGCTGGTCCGGGAGCCTCTGGGTACGCGCTACGGGATCAACGAGGCCCAGCTGAACCTGCTGCGCCGTTTGCCCTTTGTCCTGCGGGTGCGGGCATTGCCCCGTGGCCCGTTTCTTGCGGGTCTCACCCTCGAGCTGGCACCGGCCCAGCGGGACCGGGCCGCCTGGCTCGCACTGTTGGCCGGTCTGCGTGAACCCCTGCTGCAGCAGGGCCTTCAGGAACCGACCGCCCGGCTGCAGGCCACGACCCCGCGCCTGGGTGCGGGGCTGTTGCCGTCCAGCCGCTGGAGCCGAGCCGATGGTCAGGTGGTGGGCGGTTGGTTCTGGACGCCGCCCACGGGCACCCAGAGCGACTCCCGGCTGGTGTTGTTTCTGGGGCCTGAGCCGGTGCCATTCATCAGTTCAGCGCTGAGCCCTGAACTGCGTCTGCGGGCCAGGCCTGCTGATCTCGCTGCCAATGGACTGTGGCCCAGTGGTTTCCCCCCTCTGGTGAGCGCGGCGCCGTCGCTCGAGCTGCAGGCCGGTGACGGCGCCCAGCAGCCGATCAGCCGGCTGTCGGGACGCTTGACGCTGACTCGCTCTCGTTAAGCGACTCAGGGCTGCCGCTGACCTCGGGGCTCTCACCAACGGCCTGGGCGCGCCGCTCCCGTTTGCGTTTTTCGGCGGCGACGGTCTCTTCCATCAGTTCGACTGCCTGGGCCATCTTTTCAAGGTTGCTGGCGTAAAGCGTCAGATCCTTGTCGAGTCGCTCGCGCAGCAGACCCATGGCCGCACCGAGGTCGTGGGCATAACTGCGCAGGGCTGCGGGGTCCATGCCGTCGGCCCCCTGGGCCCGCTCCAGCAGGGCCATCAGGCCAACGGCCATCAGCCGCGAGTAATGGAAGTTGTCGCGCTGAATCGCTGCCAGGGCCTGTGCCAACGGCTCAGGGGCTCCCTGGCCCTGCTGTTCAATCCACTGCTGAACGGCTTCAACGCTGTGGTGTCCCATGGCGGCAAGCGCCGCGCCGTGTTGCTGACGCAGACCGGCAGCGTCAAAACCGCTGGCGCTGCACAGGGCGGCGAACAGGGGTTCCTTCTGGGACTCGGGGCGGTAGCCCTTGGCAAAACCGTCAAACACCTGAACCAGACCAACGGCAAACAGGGGATCGGCTTGAAAGCCCTGTTGGCGGCTGAGCAGATGGAGTTCCACCAGCAGCTCATCGACCATGCGCCGGTACAGCGGACCGATCACAAAGGGGAAGGCGCGATGGAAGGCGCGCTTGCTGTCTGCAACGGTGAGAGCGGCGCTCACGCGGGTGGATCCAAGGTTCAGCGACCCTAGCGCCGCCGCCCTCAGGGCGTTTCCGGCCTCAGTAGGATCCCTCCAGTGCCGAGACCTGCCCTGTGACCACGATCCCCATTGTCATCGAGGAATCGGGACGCGGTGAGCGGGCGTTCGACATTTATTCCCGGCTGCTGCGCGAACGCATCGTTTTTCTGGGCGAACCAGTGACGGCCGAATCGGCCAACCGCATCGTGGCTCAGTTGCTGTTTCTCGAGGCCGAAGACCCCGACAAGGACATCTTCCTCTACATCAACTCTCCTGGGGGCTCGGTCTATGACGGGCTCGGCATTTTTGACACCATGCAGCACATCAAACCTGATGTGCAGACCGTTTGTCTGGGTCTGGCGGCCTCGATGGGTGCCTTTCTGTTGTGCGCTGGTGCCAAGGGAAAGCGCAGCAGCCTGACCCATTCCCGGATCATGATTCACCAGCCTTTGGGTGGGGCCCGCGGACAGGCCAGTGACATCCGCATTCAGGCTGATGAGATCCTCTACCTCAAGAAAAAGCTCAATCAGGAGCTCGCCGATCGCACCGGCCAGCCCCTGCCACGCATTGAAGAGGACACGGACCGGGACTTCTTTATGTCACCGGCCGAGGCTGTCGCCTATGGCCTGATCGATAAGGTGATCGACAAGCGTCCGGTGCGTCCGGTCTGAGCATTGACCGATGGGCCGGCAGCGCGGCACTGATCAGAAGGGGGGAGTGCAGCGACGCGCCCTTCCCCCCAGCCTGCGGCCCAGCAAGATCTGCCCGATCTGCGGACGCCCTTTTCAATGGCGCCGCAAATGGGCCGACATCTGGGAGCAGGTCATCTACTGCTCCCAGCGCTGCCGCAACCGTCGCAGCTGACCGGGCTGCTTGAGCCTCAACCGCCGTGGCAGACCTTGTGGAACTTCACTTCGTCGACGGAACCCGGGTCAATGCGTAGCCACGGACCGGCATTGCCAGCCGTCAACGTCTGAATCTGGCTGGTTTTGCAGTTGATGGCCTCTCTGGTGATTGGATCACCGGGGATGCTGCTGCCCACCTCAAGCGTGCAGATGTTGTCTTTGCAACCGCCAGGCTTGATGCGCAGGCTGACGCCGCTGATGCGGGTGGGGATCTCGATCCAGCCGGCCTGCTTGTCCTGGGCCAATGACGGCGGTGCAGCCCACAGGGCAACGCCGGACAGCGCTGCGGTCAACATGCCCGCGATTGTGCGACCCATCGCCGAACCGATCATTCCTCATCC
>CAZJIF010000012.1:0-33837 GCA_964546045.1 uncultured Klebsiella sp.
TGGAAATGCTGTATAGGGGCAACTCTATCGAGGGTTCGAATCCCTCCCTCTCCGTATCAATCAAGCCGGCCGAGAGGCCGGCTTTTTTGTTGCGCAAGACTCGCCTGCCCGGAACAGCACAAAAAAGCCCTGACCATGGATCAGGGCGGAGCAAAGGCCAAGATGTGACTGGTCGATGATCAGCCGAATCGTCCGCTGACATAGTCCTGGGTGGCTTGTTGGGTCGGTGCATTAAAAATGCGCTCGGTATCATTAAATTCCACCAGATAGCCGACCTTGCCGCTGCCTCCCTCGACTGCTTCAGCATTGAAGAAGGCGGTCATGTCTGCGACACGCACGGCCTGTTGCATATTGTGGGTAACGATAACAATCGTATAACTGCGCTTCAGTTCATGCATGGTCTCCTCGATTTTGAGGGTCGAGATCGGATCCAGCGCCGAGCATGGCTCATCCATCAGGATCACCTCAGGTTCAGTGGCGATCGCCCTTGCAATGCACAAACGTTGCTGCTGACCTCCTGACAGGGCAAGACCACTCTCTTGAAGTTTGTCTTTGCATTCATCCCAGACCGCTGCCTTGCGCAGCGAGCGCTCGACCAATTCATCCATGTCTCCCTTGAAACCGTTAATCCTGGCGCCAAAAGCGATGTTTTCGTAAATGGTCTTGGGGAACGGGTTGGGTTTCTGGAAGACCATGCCGATCCTGCGGCGCACCTCCACAGGGTCGATACGTCTGTCGTAGAGGTCGTTGCCATCAAACAGCACCCGACCTTTGAGACTGCAGCCCGGGACCAGATCGTTCATCCGGTTGAGTGCGCGCAGCACGGTCGACTTGCCACAGCCGGACGGGCCGATGAATGCCGTCACCCTGCCGTGGGGAATGTCCATGTAGACATTGCGGACGGCCTCGAATTTGCCATAGGAAATGGTGACGTTCTGCAGTGACATGCAGACGTCTTGGCTGATGGCTGAAGGGATGGCTGTGCTGGTCATGACTCAAAGAATCGCAGAGTTGAGGGATTGACGGAGTGGTCTCTGGTTCAAGGGCGTGCCACATTGCTGATCCAGCGCGCCAGAAGATTGGCCGCGAGAATCATGATGACCAGCACAAACGATGCTGCCCAGGCGAGCTCATTCTGAGCCTCGTAGGGCATGATCGCAAAGTTGAATATCAAGACCGACATCGTGGCGATGGGGTTGAACACCCCTTCAGGCCAGAATGGGGAAAACAGGGCTGTAAAAATCAAGGGTGCAGTTTCACCCGCTGCACGCGCAATCGCAAGCACGATCCCCGTCGCGATCGGCGTGAATGCCGCAGGCAGAGTGATGCGCAGGATGGTCACCACCTTGGAGGCGCCAACCCCGTAAGCTCCCCAGCGCAGTTCCTGGGGCACAAGTTTGAGCCCTTCGTCGGTCGTCTTGATCACAGTCGGCAGCATCAGGACTGACAGGGCAATGCCACCTGCAACAGCGCTGTAGCTCTGGCCAGCGATGGCACGCGTCGCCACAATCAGACCGTAGATGAAGACGCCACTGATGATGGAGGGAACGCCCGAAAGCACGTCATTGGCGAAACGAACAGTCGATGCAAAGGAACCATTGCGTGAGTATTCACTCAGGAAGATGCCACCGCCAACGCCAATGGGGATCGAGATCAATGCAGCGACAAGGGTCACGACCACCGTGCCAAGGATGGCGTTACCGATGCCGCCGCCGTCCAAGCCAGGAGGTGGGGGCAGCTCAACAAACAAGCGCAGGCTCAGCAGGCGACCGCCCTGGATCAGCACATAGATCAGGACGAGGAACAGGGGCAGGACAGCAATGGCCGAAAACAATCCCGCCAGGCCTGTGCAGAATTGATTGAACCGGTTGCGAAAGAGATTTGGGTTGTAGGTCAGTGGGCGCCGCTCGAACAACGGCGTGTTGCTGTAGGTGATGGGTGAGGGATTCATGGTTGATCAGTACTTGAGGCTGAGTCGACGCACGATCCACTGGGCGATCACATTGACAACAAGTGTCAAGATCATCAGGATCAACGCTGCAAACATCAAAGCCGACACCTGAATGCCGTCAGCTTCGCCAAATTGATTGGCCAACATCGAAGCGATCGTATTTCCTGGTGCCAGCAGGGAAAGATCAAAATTGAGCGAATTGCCAATGATCATGGTGACCGCCATCGTTTCACCCATGGCCCGTCCCAAGGCCAACATGATGCCGCCGGTGATCGCAGAAATGGCAGCCGGCAGAATGATGTTCATCAACGCTCCCCAACGGGTGGTGCCGACCCCGTAGGCCCCTTGACGGAGCTCGATGGGCACCTGGTTCAGTGCATCCCGGCTGATAGCAGTGATGATCGGCAAGATCATCACGACGAGAATCAGAATTGCAGGTGCCATGCCGGGCCCCTGTGCCTGGCCGGCAAAAAATGGGCTCCAACCAAACACGTTGTGCAACAGGTTCAAAGCCGGTCTGATCGCGGGTTCCATCACAAAGATGGCCCATAGACCCAGCACCACCGAGGGGATGGCGGCCAGCAGTTCGACCATCAATCCAATCAGATTGCGCACCGGTGTGGGAATCAGGTCTTCGGTAATGAAGATCGCGGTACCGATGCCGAGTGGAACGGCAATCACCAGTGACAACAGTGATGTCACCAGGGTTCCATAAATGGCGACAAAGGCGCCGTACTCGTTGTTGACCGGATCCCAGGAGGAGGTGGTGATGAACCGCGCTCCAAATGTGGCGATGGCTTCCCGGGCTCCCTGGAACACCGTCAAAACGATGGCCAGCAGGAGGATCCCGACGAAGGAGGCCAGGGCCAGGGTCAGGTAGTGAAAGCCCTGGTCAAGCAGCTTTTCAGAGGCTGGCCGGCGACGCAGGGTGAACGCCGCTGCGTCAGGGGGCTGGGAGGAGGCCGGAGTCATGCAGAGATGGCCGCACCCCGACGGGGGTGCCGAATCCTTACGATGATCAATCTAAAAACCGCCTCAGGCGAGCCGTTTAAGCCATGATTAACCTCGGCGTGGCCCAGACGTTCGATCCTGGGCCGACGACGTAACGGGGACTTCAGCGGCATGGGCCGAATCGTCGGCATCGATCTGGGAACCACCAATTCGGTGGTCGCGGTGCTCGAAGGGGGACGCCCCACGGTGATCGCCAGTGCCGAGGGTGGTCGGACCACACCATCGGTGGTGGGATTCAGCCGGGACCAGGAGCTGCTGGTCGGCCAGCTGGCCCGCCGTCAACTGGTGTTGAACCCCCGCAACACCTTTGCCAACCTGAAGCGCTTTGTCGGCCGCAACTGGGACGAGCTGGATGACGGCAGCCTGACGGTTCCCTACACCGTTCGCGCCAACGACGTCGGCCACGTCCGGGTGGTCTGCCCGGCCACGGAGCGTGAATATGCCCCTGAGGAATTGGTCGCCAGCATTCTGCGCAAGCTGGTCGACGATGCCGCCACCTATCTGGGTGAACCCGTTGAAGCGGCGGTGATCACCGTGCCGGCGTACTTCAACGATGCCCAGCGCCAGGCCACGCGAGATGCGGGTCGCCTGGCAGGGATCGCGGTTGAGCGGATCCTCAATGAACCCACCGCTGCCGCCCTGGCCTATGGCTTTGATCGCAGTGCGGTCAAGCGCGTCCTGGTGTTCGACCTGGGCGGTGGCACCTTTGACGTCTCCTTGCTGCGGATCGCCAACGGGGTGTTTGACGTCAAGGCCACCAGCGGCGATACCCAACTCGGAGGCAATGACTGGGATCGACGCATCGTTGACTGGCTGGCCGATGGTTTTGAGCGGGACCATGGCCTGGATCTGCGCCGTGATCGCCAGGCCTTGCAGCGCCTCACCGAAGCGGCTGAAAAGGCCAAGATCGAGCTGAGCGGCGTTCAGAGCACACCGATCTCACTGCCGTTCATCGCAACCGCCGAAGCAGGTCCCCTGCACATCGAGACGACCCTGGAACGCAGCATCTTCGAGGGCCTGTGCCCCGATCTGCTCGATCGGTTGTTGCGCCCTGTGCAGCGCGCCCTGCGTGACTCTGGCTTGGCGGCCGACGACATCGACGATGTGGTGCTGGTGGGGGGGGCCACCCGCATGCCCATGGTCCAGCAGATGGTGCGCACCCTGGTTCCGCTTGAACCCTGTCAATCGGTGAACCCCGATGAGGTGGTGGCCATCGGGGCTGCTGTTCAGGCGGGGATTCTCACCGGCGAACTGCGGGACCTGATGCTCAATGACGTCACGCCGCTGTCCCTGGGGCTGGAGACGATCGGTGGGGTGATGAAGGTTCTGATTCCTCGCAACACGCCGATTCCGGTGCGCAAGAGCGACCTGTTCAGCACCTCCGAGGCCAACCAGAACGCCGTGGAGGTGCATGTGCTCCAGGGTGAGCGGCAGATGGCTGTCGATAACAAATCCCTGGGCCGCTTCCGGTTATCCGGCATCCCCCCTGCCCCCAGGGGGGTTCCCCAGATTCAGGTATCGCTTGACATCGATGCCAACGGCCTGCTGCAGGTGTCAGCCAGTGATCGGACCACCGGACGTCAGCAGAGCGTGTCGATTCAGGGTGGCACCAACCTCAGTGAGGAGGAGATCCAGCGGCTGATCGCCGAGGCCGAGCAGAAAGCCTCTGAGGACCGCCGCAAGCGTGCCGACATCGACCGGCGCAACCGCGCCCAGACCCTGGCCGCGCAGGCTGAACGCCGCCTGCGCGATGCCGCCCTCGAGCTGGGTCCCTATGGCGCCGAGCGCCAGCAACGGTCTGTCGAGTTGGCCCTGCGCGACGTGCAGGACCTGCTTGCCGCTGAAGCCCAGGGGCAGGTCGATCTTGCTGACCTGGAACTGGCTGTCAGCCAGCTCCAGGAAGCCCTCTATGGGCTCAACCGTCGTCTGTTGCATGAGCGCAAGGCCGACCAAGGGCCTCTGCAGGGTCTCAAGAACACCCTCGGCTCGCTCAAGGACGAGTTGTTTTCGGACGACGATTGGGACGAATGGGAACGGCCGGGCAGTGATCCTTGGTCCATGCCACCGCCCCGCCGTTCGGCGTCACCGGCCCGGGGTCGTGGCTGGGATGATGATGATCCCTGGGGTCAGCGCTGAGCCCCGTGGTTGCTGGTTCTGCCGTGCCCGATTACTGGGACGTCCTGGAGCTTGAGCCGGGCTCCGATGCGGTCAGCCTGAAGCGCGCCTTCCGTGCCCAGGCCAGACGCTGGCATCCGGATCTCAACGGCAATGATCCGGTTGCCGAAGAACGCTTCAAGCTCGTCAACGAGGCCTATGCGGTGCTGTCCGATCCACGGCGGCGCCAGCTCTGGGAAGCGGGTTCGGACAGGGATCCGGCAGCGCGCGATCCGGCCGCCACGGATCCCTTCAGCACGGGTTTTCCTGATTTTGAGGAGTACCTGAACACCCTTTTCGCAGAGCGCCGGCGGCAGCCCCGCGCCGAGGTCACGACGACGGCGCCGCCGCCGCCGCCGCCGGTGCATGCGACAGGCGATCTCGAGTCTCTGGTGGAGCTCACCCCTGATCAGGCGTTGCGGGGTGAGCGGGTCGAACTCGAACTCAACGATGGCACCTGTGTGGAGGTGTGGACACCACCTCTGGCGGGCGATGGCTGGCGGTTGCGGCTTGCCGGCGTGGCTCCGGGAGGAGGTGACCACTTCCTGCAGTTGCGGGTGCGCACTCCTGAAGGGCTGCGCATCGATGGTTTGCGGGTCACCTACAACCTCGAACTCACCCCGGCCGAGGCTGCCCTGGGGTGTCTGGTCCTGGTGCCCACCCTGGAGGGTGATGTGCAGTTGCGGGTGCCGCCGGGCTCCTCCAGCGGTCGCCTGCTGCGGCTCCGCGGCCGGGGCCTGGCCCAGGGCGATCGCCAGGGTGATCAGTTGGTCGAGATCGTGATTGTGATTCCTGAATCCCTCTCTGAAGCTGAGCGTGCTCTCTACCGCCGTCTGCAGGAGCTCGCTACTGACGGCGCCGACGACCGGTGAGACACTGGACGGGTGTCTGTTGCCCGGGTTTTGGCTGCCGCGTTGGTTCATGTGCTGCTGTTCGATGCCGGCAGCGATCAGGAAGGCATTCACTCGCTGGAGCTGTCCGGTCGCACCGTTGTGCTGTTGTTCGAGCAGCGCGACGATGCCGAACGGTATGCGGGTCTGCTCGAGGCGCAGGACTTTCCGACGCCGACGGTCGAAGCCCTCGAACGCGACGAAATGGAGTTGTTCTGCACCCAGGCCGGCTATGAGGCGCGCTTCGTGCCAGCCGGGTTCCTGCCAACGACGGCTGAAGACCGGCTGTTGATCGCCCCACCCGAGCAGAACATGGACACCAGCCTCTGGCGCGAGGCTGAGGCCGAGGCCGAGTCCGGTCGTAGCCAGAGTGGGCCCGCTCAGACGCTCGAATCGGAGCCGATCAGCTCGGGTGATGCCGAGCTCGAAGCGTTTCGCCGAAGGCTCGAGGGCCTGTTGTGACGACTCCTGGTGTGATGGGTGCGACCGCACCGGATCGGGGCCATCTGCTCACCGAGCAGACCAATCCGCTGAGCCAGGATCTCGACGCCCTCAGCACAGAGGCGCTGGTGGGTTTGTTCTGTCAGGAGGACCTGCGCCCCCAGCAGGCTGTCAATGCCGCTGCGCCAGCCCTGGTTCAGGCCATCGATGCCATCACCACACGGCTCCAGGCCGGCGGGCGGCTGTTCTATCTGGGGGCTGGGACGTCGGGGCGCCTGGGGGTGCTCGATGCGGCCGAATGCCCACCCACCTTCTGCAGCGACCCGAGCCTGGTGCAAGGGGTGCTTGCCGGGGGGGCACCGGCCCTGCTGCGCAGTTCCGAAGGCCTCGAAGACGATCCCGTCGCCGGGATCAACGATCTGGAGACGAGGGGTTTCAACCCGGGCGACTGTCTGGTGGGCATCGCCGCTGGTGGCACCACGCCGTACGTGTTGGGTGCGCTGGCGCATGCGCGCCGGATCGGTGCCCTGGCGATCGCCCTGGCCTGCGTCCCTGCAGACCAGGCGCCCATGCCTTGCGACCTGGACATTCGCCTGTTGACCGGCCCCGAGCTGCTGACCGGTTCGACCCGACTCAAGGCGGGTACAGCCACCAAAATGGCGCTCAACATCCTGTCGACCGGGGTGATGGTGCGACTGGGCAAGGTGCACGGCAACCGCATGGTCGATGTCGCCGTGACCAACGCCAAGCTCGAGGACCGTGCCCTGCGCATCCTGCGTGATCTGGCTGACGTCTCCAGGGAGCGGGCTCTGGCGCTGCTGGCAGCGACGGACGGATCGGTCAAGCTTGCCCTGCTGATGGAGCTGGGCGGGCTGGAGGCCCCGCAGGCGCGCGAGCACCTGGCTGCCCATGGCCCCAGCCTGCGCACAGCCTTGCTTCAGCTGGCGAAGGTGCCCCAGTAGGGGGCTGTCAGCAGATCGACCCGTGCCCTTGTGGCGGTTGGCACTTCCGCCATGGGCGTCATCAAGGCATGGCGCAGGGCATGGTGGGCACTGCTGGGGGGCCGTTGCGCCGCGACCCGTTCGGCGCTCACCCGCACGATCTGCTGCGCCAGTGCGGCGTTGGCCTTGAGGTTGTCGATCACCATGTCGACGGTGACCGATTCATGCTCGGTGTGCCAGCAGTCGTAATCGGTGGACATGGCCAAGGTGGTGTAGGCGATTTCGCATTCGCGTGCCAGCCGGGCTTCAGTGTGGTTGGTCATACCGATCACGTCACAGCCCCAAGACCGGTACAGCTCGGATTCGGCACGGGTTGAAAAAGCCGGTCCCTCCATGCACAGATACGTGCCGCCCCGATGCAGGCAACGGCCCGTTGGCATCAGGCTCTCGGCAACGTCGGCCAGCAACCGGCTGAGCACAGGGCAGAAGGGGTCAGCAAAGACGACATGGGCCACCAGACCGTCGCCAAACATGGTCGTCGGCCGTGATGTGGTGCGATCGATGAACTGATCGGGCACAACCATGTCCAGGGGCCGAATCTGCTCGCGCAGCGAACCCACGGCCGATACCGACAGCAGCCAGCGCACCCCGAGGCTGCGCAGGGCCCACAGGTTCGCTCGGTAGGGGACTTCGCTGGGGGTGTGGCTGTGGTGACGGCCGTGACGCGCCAGGAACACCACCTCAATCCCGCCGATCCGGCCGATGACCAGTTCGTCCGACGGGGGGCCATAGGGTGTTTCGACCGTGATGCTGCGGCGCTCCTCAAGCCCTTCCATGGCATAAAGACCGCTTCCGCCGATCACCCCCAGGCGCGCTGTTGCCAGATCAAGAGTCGGGTTCATCGCCATGCCGTCGTTTTGTCCATTCTCCTAGGGCACGGCCTGCCGCAGACCATCGGCCCAGCCGCATACAGTCAGCTTTTGCGAGCTGACCGTGACCAAGGCCCTGATGGAAACCGAGGCCGGCACCCTGACCCTCGAACTGTTCGAGGCCGATGCCCCCAACACCGTGGCCAATTTCGTCAAGCTGGCTGAATCGGGTTATTACGACGGTCTGGCCTTTCATCGCGTGATCGACGGTTTCATGGCCCAGGGTGGTTGCCCCAACAGCCGTGAAGGATCCCGCGGCGTGGCGGGCACCGGCGGCCCCGGTTACACGATCAATTGCGAGATCAACGCCAACAAGCACGAAGCCGGTTCCCTGTCGATGGCCCATGCCGGCAAGAACACCGGTGGCTCGCAGTTCTTCCTCTGCCACGGCGCCCAGCCCCATCTGGACGGTGTTCACACGGTCTTTGGCAAAACCGCTGACCTGGATGTGGTGATGGCGATCCGCAAGGGAACCCGCATCAACAAGGTCACGATTCAGGCCTGAGTCGCGGTCAGCCTGCCGCTGGGTGCTGCAAAGGGGCCCCGCTTCGGTGGCGTCCCTGCTGTCCGCAGCCGCCCCCTGCGGTGTGATCCGTACCGTCGCGGGGTCTCTTGCACCGACCCCGTGATTCTCAAGTCCGCCTCTGGAGCGGCCGCTGCGGCGCTGCTCGCTCTGGCTGGGTTGTGGGGCTGGCCCCCAGCAGGACGCGCTGCCTGTGAACCAACACCAGTGGCCCCTGGGACCAATTGCGCCACATTCACCCCGGACACCCCTTCGGATGTGGTCAACATCTATTGGCTTCACAACCTCGCCAACAACCGTTTCTTTCAGTTGTCGGTGTTCACCACGGCTGATCAGCCGGTGGTGATTCAGCAACCGCAATGGTCGAGGGATGGATCCCTGTGGACCGCCTTCACACCGCTGAGCCTCACCGCCTATGACAGTGGGCTCACCTTCACCAATGTCGTCAGCCTGCCGGCCCCCATCGGCAATCCGCTGCATGTGCGCTACACGATTCCGGCAGGGCCATGGAATCCGGCCGGCACATTGGAGCAGAACGATGTCGTCAGTTCCCAGCTGTTGTCCAATGCCAATGGGGCCACAGCACCGCAGTGGGACAGCGCCAAATCAATGCTGGTTCCGGTGTTGCGTGCCCAGGCCGGCAACCGCTACCTCGTCGAGCAACGGGACCATGTGGATGCCCCTGAGTCCGTGCCAGGACCGTTGCCGCTCGTTGGTGTGGTCGGTGGCCTGGCGGTGACGCGGCGGCTGCGACGGCGGCTCAGGCTTGCCAGCGAATCAGCAGCCCCGGGTCAGTTGTCAGTTTGAAGGGCTGGTTCTGACGCAGCTCCTGCAGATCCCGCTGCTCGATCTGCAGCGAAGCACTGGGATGGTTCAGGTGCTGGGGATCAGGGCTCAGCACCAGGCTGATGCTGCTGGTTCCTGGTAGTTGGGCCAACAACTGCAGACACTGCTGCAGTGGCGCTCCCATCAGCGACTGGGGCCCAGCGGTGGTATTGGCGGCACTCACCAGCAGGGCCAGTTGGGGTCGATTGAGCAGGGCGAGCACCCGGGGATCCTGTTCGCTCTGGCATTGCAGGCCATGCCCATGGGCCAGGCTGCCAAGTCTCTCGGTGAGGGACTTGGCAGCGTCGTCGTCAGTGCGGCCATGCCAGGCCAGCAGCGCCGAAGGGCCGCCCACCGGACAACTGGGGCCCTGCCCCATCAGGTGGCCGAGTTTGGTGCGTTTGGCGGACAGGTAGGCCGCGTTGTGATCACCAGGGTCCATCACCAGCGGCACCCGGTCCTCGACCTGCAGGCCGTAGCCCCCTAGGCCGGCGATCTTGCGGGGGTTGTTGGTGATCAACCGCAACCGGTGCACCCCCAGATCGCTAAGGATCTGGGCCCCAACTCCGTAGTTGCGCAGATCGGCGGGGAAGCCGAGCCTTTCGTTGGCCTCCACTGTGTCGAGCCCTGTGTCCTGAAGGGAGTAGGCACGCAGCTTGTTGATCAGACCGATGCCCCGTCCTTCCTGACGCAGATAGACGACGACACCCTCACCGGCCGCTTCGATCATGCGCAGCGCAGCCTCGAGCTGGGGCCGGCAGTCGCAGCGCAGGGATCCGAAGGCATCGCCAGTCAGGCATTCGCTGTGAACGCGGACCAGGACAGCTCCGCTGGCGAGCTCTGGCGCTCCCTTCACGATGGCCACATGTTCGCTGCCGTCGAGCTCGTTGCGGTAGCCGATGGCCCGGAACATGCCGAAGGCACTGGGCAGACTGGCTTCCGCCTGCCGCCGCACAAACCGTTCGGTGTCGAGCCTGTAGCTGATCAGATCAGCGATCGAGATCAGGCGCAGACCGTGCTTGCTGGCATAGGCCGCCAGCTGAGGCAGCCGCGCCATCGACCCGTCACGGTTCTGGATTTCGCAGATCACACCGGCCGGATAGAGGCCGGCCAGCCGGGCTAGATCAACAGCGGCTTCGGTGTGGCCGGCTCGCTTGAGCACTCCCCCCTGGCGAGCCCGCAATGGGAACACATGACCGGGCCGACGCAGATCGGCCGGGCGGCTGCCTGGATGAATCGCCACCTGGATGGTGCGCGCCCGGTCTTCGGCCGATATGCCCGTACTGACACCGTTTTCTGGCCCGGCATCCACACTGATCGTGAACGCCGTCTGGTTGCTGTCGGTGTTCCGGTCCACCATCAACGGCAGATCAAGAGCATCCAGCCGGTCGCCCTCCATCGCCAGACAGATCAGGCCCCGGGCCTCTGTGGCCATGAAGTTGATCTGTTCGGGGGTGGCGAACTGGGCGGCGCAGATCAGATCGCCTTCGTTCTCACGGTTCTCGTCATCCACCACCACCACCGATTCGCCATTGCGGATCGCGGCCAGTGCATCGGCGATCGCATCGAACCGGATCGTGCACTCGGCAGCGCGGGGTTGAAGGTCGTTCAAGGTGCGCCGTTCGCAGACCGTGGGGTCTGAGCAATCATCCTTTATAAAGCCTTGAACCTTCCAGCTCGCCCGTGGCCCACCAACGTGTCGCAGTCATCGGGGCCAGTGGCTACGGCGGCCTGCAGACCCTGAGGCTGCTGCAGCAGCATCCCAGCCTTGAGGTCAGCTTCTTGGGTGGGGAGCGCAGCAGCGGCAAGCGTTGGAGCGAGCTCAATCCATTTCTGCCACTTGACGGTGATCCGGTCGTCCAGGCGCCGGAGCCCGACGCCGTGGCTGCAGCGGCTGACCTGGCGGTGCTGAGCCTGCCCAACGGCCTGGCCGCCAGCCTGGCTCCGGCATTGCTGCAACGGGGTGTCCGGGTTGTGGATCTCTCGGCGGATTACCGCTACCGCTCCCTGAGCCAGTGGCAGGAGGTGTACGCGGCAGAGGCTAGAGAACGCCCCCGTGATGACGCTGAATGGTGTCGCCAGGCCGTTTATGGCCTCGTGGAATGGAACAGCGAGGCGATCAGCAAGGCCCGGCTGATCGCAGCGCCCGGTTGCTTTCCCACAGCCAGTCTGCTGGCCCTGCTGCCCTTTCTTAAACAGGGTTTGATCGAGCCGAGCGGCATTGTCATCGATGCCAAGACAGGGACCAGCGGCGGTGGCCGGGCGGCCAAGGAACATCTGCTGCTGGCCGAAGCCTCGGAGGCGGTGGCTCCCTACGGTGTGGTTGGTCACCGCCATACCAGTGAGATCGAGCAGCTGGCCAGCGAGGTGGCCGGTATCCCGATCACCCTGCAGTTCACCCCCCACCTGATGCCGATGGTGCGCGGTCTGCTGGCGACGGTCTACTGCCGACTGCGCGATCCCGGACTGACCGCCGCCGACTGCAGCACGGTGCTGAGCTCCTCGTATCGGGGGTCGGACACGGTTCGGGTCCTGCCCGTAGGTACCTACCCCTCAACCAAGTGGGTGCGTCAGACCAACCGGGCCTTGTTGTCGGTGCAGGTCGACAACCGCAGCGGCCAGCTGATCGTGATGAGTGCGATCGACAACCTGATCAAGGGACAGGCCGGTCAGGGGGTGCAGTGCCTCAACCTGATGGCTGGGCTTGAGGCCAATACGGGCCTGCCTCTGCTGCCCTTCTATCCCTGAGCCTGTCGGGCCAGGCGTTGCCCCAGCAGGGCCAACGCAGCCGGCAGCAAACGGTGTTCCTGGAGCTGAATGCGGGCGCTCAAGCTGGCATGGTCATCGCCTTGCAGCACCGGCACGGCCGCCTGCATCAGGATTTCTCCGGCATCCACAGTTTCCTCGACCAGATGCACCGTGCAGCCGCTCAGCTGCACACCGGCGGACAGGGCCTGGCCGACCGCATCCAGACCGCGGAAGCTGGGCAGCAGGGAGGGATGAATGTTCACCAGACGGCCGGGGTAAGCCCCGATCAGCACCGGGGTGACGATCCGCATCCACCCCGCCATCACCACCAGATCAACGCTGCGACTGCCCAACGCCTGGACCAGGGCATGGTCCAGCTCGACGCGGTTGCGCTGACGGTGGTCCACCAGCTCCCAGGGGACCCCCAGCCGTTCGGCGCGCTGCTGGGCTCCGCAACCGGGGTTGTTGATGATCAACTGCACGACCTCGGCCGGGGCCAGCAAGCCATCACGGCAGGCCGTGACCAAGGCTTCGAAATTGGTGCCCTCCCCTGAGGCCAGCACCGCCAGCCTCAGGGGGGGCGTCAGGCCCGGCTGCGGTGGCAACGGCCACTGGATGGAATGCAGGTTCTGGCTAGGGTTTGGCAAAGCGGGCATCAGCTCATGTCCCACCTGTCCATCCTGCCAACCGTGTTGCGCGATGTGGATGCCCTGGCGTCCAGTCTCGAGGCTCTGGGGCTGCAGCCCAGCCATGGCGGCGTGGTGGCTGGCTTTGCCACGGACGCTCAACCGGTCGTGCTGCGCGTGCAGCTCGACAGCGGTCACACGATTGGTTGGCAGCGTCAGGACGATGGCTCTCTGGCCCTGGTGGCTGATCTGCAGCGCCTCACGACGGCCCTGCCCCTGCAACGGCTTCTGCGCGAACTGACCCACACCTATGCAGCCCGCACGGCTCTGAACCAATGGGCGGCCGAGCCTGCCCTGGCCGGCGCCATGGTCGTGCTTCAGTCCTGACCCCTCTCGTGCTCGAGCTTGAACTGGACCTGCGGGAACCGCAGGGTCACCGACTGGAAGCACGGCTGAGCTTCACCCCTCAACACAGAACGCTGGGCCTGGCACTGCCCCGTTGGACGCCCGGTTCCTATCTGTTGCGCGAGTACGTGGGCCAGCTCGAAGGCCTGCAGGTCCACCAACAGGGTGCAGTCCTCGATCCGAGGCGCGTCAGCCCCTTCCGCTGGGAACTTGAGCTGCCGCAGCTGGCGCCGCTGACTGTGACCTATGCCGTCCAGGCGACCGAGCTGACGGTGCGCACCGCCCATCTGACTGAAGAGCACGGGTTCCTGCCATTGGCGGCGATCGTGTTGCAGATCGACGGTGCGCGCTGGTCTGAGCACCGCCTGCGCTTGCGTCTACCGGCCGATTGGCAGCCATTTGTCCCGTTGCCCCAGCTGCCTGATGGCAGCTGGGTGGCCACCGATCTGGATCAATTGATCGACAGCCCTGTCGAGGTCGGTCCGCACCCGAGCCATGCCTTCGCCGTGGCCGGTGTTCCCCATCGCTGGGTCACCTGGGGGGGTGATCTGCCTCAGCAGGATCGCCACTGGCTGGCAGATGTCGAACGGGTGTGCCTGGCCTGCTGCCGGCTGATGGGTGTCGAGCGACCAGCCGCCGACGCCTATCTGTTCGTGCTCCACCTCACCGAGTCGGGCTATGGCGGACTGGAGCACGACTGCAGCACGGTGCTGCAGTTTGGACGGCGCCGGCTGGCCCGGCCTGAAGGGCGCCGCAAACTGCTCCAACTGGTGGCCCATGAGTACCTGCACCAGTGGAATGTGCGCCGGCTGCGGCCGTGCCAACTGGTGCCGATCGATTACGACGGGGCCACGGTCGTGCCGACCCTGTGGTTTGCCGAGGGCATCACCAGTTATCTCGATCAATTGCTGCCCCACGCCGCAGGCTGCTGTTCGGCTGATGCGGTGCTTGAGGACCTGGCCGACGAACTCAGCCGCTATCTGGGCAGCCAGGGTCGATTCGTGCAGAGCCTGCGGGCCAGCAGCCAAGAGGCCTGGGTCAAGCTGTACCGGCCGCACCCCCACGCTGGCAATCAGCAGGTGAGCTACTACCTCAAGGGGGCTGTGCTGGCGCTGGTGCTGGATCTGCATCTGCGCCACCAGGGGGCCTGGCTGGGGGCTGTCTTGCAGGATCTCTGGTGCAGCCATGGGGTCTGCCGGCGGGGGTACAGCGAGGAGGATCTGCTGAACGCCTTTGCCCGGCATGCGCCCGATCTGCGCACGCTGCTGCCCACCTGGCTTAACAGCACTGAGGATCCACCTTTTGAGGCCCTGCTCGCGGGGGTGGGGCTCCGCCTCGAGCCGGTGTTGCCGACCGCTCCCCAACTGGGATGGCAGCTGGAGGCGCGTGCCAGTGGAGGGTTGTGGGTGACCCGCACCAGCCGGGGTGGTCCGGCCCAGCAGGCGGGTGTGCAGGTGGGCGATGAATTGATCGCCCTGGGACGCGAACGGCTCCGCCAGGCAGAGGACATCACCCTGTTGCTGGCTGGCGATGCGGCTGCCCAGACATGGGACCTGCTGGTCAGTCGCGAGGGGCTCCTGCGCACCTTGCGCGTGCGCCCAGCTCCAGCCAAGGTCGAACGTTGGCAGTTGAGGGTCGACCCAGCTGCACCAGCAACGGCCCAGCAGCGTCGCCAAGCCTGGCTTGAGCTGAGGCCATGACCCCGGCACGCCGCGCTGCCGCAGTCCTTGTGGCGTTGGGTCTGCTTGCCCTGGGCGGGTATGGCTGGCTGGCCCGTCAACAGGGCAGCGCGCCCCCAGTGCCAGTCCCCAGTGCGGCCGGGCCAGCACGCACCCAGGCGATGGCGCCGCCGCCCCCCGCACAACGACCATGGCGCAGTCCGTTGAGGCGCCGGTGCCAGGCCGGTGATCCCAGCCTTCGCCAGGTGCTGCTGGAACGGTTGCGCCGGTTGCGCGACAACCGGGTGACGGTTGCGATCCATCCCACCAATTACGGCGAACGCTTCAGCCGAGATGCTTTCGGGCGTCCGCTGGACCGTCGGCCACGGGTGATTGTTCTGCACGAGACGGTGTACGGAATCGGCTCAGCGATCAACACCTTTGTCACCCCCCATCCCCGTGACCAGGACCAGGTCAGCTACCACGCCCTGATTGGCCAGGACGGCACGGTGGTTCAGGTGCTCGATCCTGACAAGAGAGCCTTTGGAGCCGGGAATTCTGCATTCGACAGCGCCTGGGTCGTCACCAATCCGTCTGTGGGTGGGTCGGTCAACAACTTTGCGTTGCACGTCAGTCTGGAAACGCCCCTGGATGGGGAGGACGCCGATCCTGCCCACAGCGGCTATACCCAGGCGCAGTACGACGCCTTGGCGGTGCTTCTGGCCGACTGGATGCTCCGATACAGCATTCCGTACCAGAACATCACGACCCACGCCCATGTGGACCTGGGGGGTGAGCGTTCGGATCCCCGCAGTTTTTCCTGGCCGGCGCTCGAGGAACGCCTGCAGGCCCTCGAGTTGCTCTGTCGCGTCGCACCTCGGCGCAGCTTGTTCAGATCACCGGCGTCGTAGTCAGTTTGCGACGGCCATAAAGAAGGGCGTGCAGCTCGGCATCCTGCATGTACCGAAGCACCCGCCGTGGGTAATCCAGTTTGCCGTTGTGCAGGTAGGCAAGCACCGCCAGTGATTTGGCCTCCCGTGGGCTGCGGCTGGCGTTCAGCACGCTGGTACGGCTGTAGCCAAGTTCATCGCGCAGGCGTGCAAATTTGCCGACCAACAGGGTGACATTGAACTCTGGATCCAGCAGTTGGTTCCGTGCCTGCTGCAATTGCCGCGCGTCGTGGACCGCGGGCAGGAGCCCCTGGTGCACCATTTCGCCGATGCCGAGCTGGGCAGGCCCCAGAGTGCTGAACAGTCCGGAGTGTGCGGCCAGAGGATGGGCTTCTCCCGGCTTGGCATGCTGCATCTCGTCAAACAGCACCGCCATCACCAGCATCGGGTTGATCCGCTGCTTGCGGCTTTCGCGCAGGACGATCGGCCGCAGATCCTCCAGCCTGGACAAGGTCACCGCCCGTAGCGGCTCGAGTTGATCCAGGCCGGCGGTAAACAGCTGGGCCAAGCGGGGCTGAGGACCATGAACGCCGAACCGGCGGTGCAACGCCCTCAGTTCTGCAGGGCTGAACTCCAGCGGGTCTGCGGTCTGGCTGCCAGCGGGTGTGCTGATGCTGCCCACCAGACCCGGATCGGTGAGCAGGGTTGAAGGCTCGACGGATTGCAGCACCTGGTTGATCAGCAGCAACACCAGGGTCGACATCCAGTAGACCCGGCGTGCCCCAGAGGCGCGTCGCCAGACGCGTCGCAATGGGGAGACCAGCTGAGTTTGCAGTGGGTTGAACACCACGTTCACCAACACTGACGTCCAGATTTTAACAAAATAACCAGAATCGATAAGGTGCTGGTCGCCCTGGGGCAGTTCCGGCCCTGGCACCCTGTCGGCGGCAGTG
This sequence comes from uncultured Klebsiella sp., assembly GCA_964546045.1. Classification (GTDB taxonomy): domain Bacteria; phylum Cyanobacteriota; class Cyanobacteriia; order PCC-6307; family Cyanobiaceae; genus RGUW01. The sequence continues at coordinate 16,946 of CAZJIF010000012.1, forward strand.
TGACGCCGCGGGCTGCCAACACGGGCATTCACCGATAGGTTCTGGGGGCTCTGCCAATCAAGCTGCCATGTCCCTGGTCGCTGACCCCTTCAGTTCGACCCCTGCGCAGCAGTGGGACCGGTTCTGTGAACTGCTCTGGTTCAACGCCGATCTGGGTTTCTGGCTTGACGTCAGTCGCATGGCATTGGGTCCGGCTGACCTGGAGCAGCTCAGACCGCGATTTGCAGCAGCTTTTGAAGCCATGGCCGCGCTCGAATCGGGGGGGCTGGCCAATGCCGACGAGCAGCGCATGGTCGGGCACTACTGGCTGCGAGCGCCGGAGTTGGCCCCCGATGCGCAGACGGCAGCACACATCAGCAGCGAGATCGATCGCATCGAGGCCTTTGGCCGACAGATCCTTGCTGGCACCATCGTTGCTCCAACCGGCACCCCGTTTACCGATGTGCTGTGGATCGGTATCGGTGGATCGGGCCTGGGTCCACTGCTGATGATCCGTGCCTTGCATGAGGAGGGGCGCGGGCTGCCCTTTCACTTTTTTGACAATGTCGACCCCGACGGCATGAGCCGGACCCTGGCGGCGATCGGCGAGCGGTTGCCCACCACGCTGGTGATCGTTGTCAGCAAATCGGGTGGGACCCCTGAACCGCGCATTGGCATGGAGCAGGCCCGTGCCCGTGTCGAGGCCACAGGGGGGACCTGGTCAGCTCAGGCGGTGGCGGTGACGATGGCCGGGAGCCATCTTGATCAACTGGCTGCCGAGCAAAGCTGGTTGCAGCGCTTTGATCTGCCCGACTGGGTCGGTGGCCGCACCAGCATCATGGGCGCTGTGGGCTTGCTCCCTGGTGCCCTGACCGGTGCCGATCTGAGAGCCTTTCTGGACGGGGCCGCGACCATGGACCGGCTGACCCGGACCCCATCCCTGGAACGCAACCCGGCGGCGCTGCTTGCGGCCAGCTGGTATGCCGCCGGCGGCGGCAAAGGTCAGAGGGACATGGTTGTGCTGCCCTACCGCGACCGTCTTGAGGTGTTCAGCCGTTACCTGCAGCAGCTGGTGATGGAAAGCCTTGGCAAAAAGCTGGACCGCAACGGTCAGGTTGTGCATCAGGGCATTGCTGTTTATGGCAACAAGGGTTCAACCGACCAACATGCCTACGTGCAGCAGTTGCGCGATGGCGTCGACAATTTCTTTGTCACTTTTGTCGAAGCTTTGCGCGATCCCAGCGATATCCATGCTGTAGATGGTGAGCATCCGGCCGATTTCCTCGATGGTTTTCTGCAGGGCACGCGCACCGCGCTGCTCGAGGGTGGTCGCCAGAGTCTGACAATCACGATGAAGGTCTTTGATGAACGCAGCCTGGGTGCCCTGATTGCCCTGTTTGAACGTGCCGTCGGCTTTTACGGTGAGCTCGTCAACATCAACGCCTACCACCAGCCTGGTGTGGAAGCCGGCAAGAAGGCAGCAGCTTCGATTCTCTCCTTGCAGGAGCGGCTTGAGCAATGTCTTGCCGATGGCCAACCCCGCACCCTGACCCAGCTGCAGCAGGCCCTTGGTGCCGATGCCCCCGGCTCGCCCGAACCCCTGTTCTGGATCCTTAGGCACCTGTGCAACAACGCGCGGGGCTACACGGTGAGCGGCGACTGGGGTCAACCTGCAGGGTTGGTGTTCAGCCGCAGCTGATCGGTCGACACGGTGCTCAGTCCGAGCGGCTCCACGGCCTGAGCCGTACAAAATCAGCCGCTGCCATCGGACGCGTGATCTGGGTTCCCACCGGAAGCCAGAGATCACCGACGGTGGTCCGCAGATGAATCTGCCAGTGGTACAGCGATGCGAACGCTGCAGGCTGGGTGCGTAGCAGGGATGCGTACTGCAGCACTGCCGTGCCGTAATGAACGCTGTTGTTGTAGCCCCATAAGCCGCGACGCAGATCCTGGCGCGCACCGCGGCGTACCAGATACCGCGCTGCCGCCTGGATGGCATCGTCCGGATTGCGGATATTCCCCCGCCCAATGCCCCGTTCGGCCCAGGTGCTGGGCAGGAACTGCATCGGCCCCTGGGCATTGGCCACGGAGACGCCGTCGAGACGGCCCATTCCGGTTTCGACCAGGTTCACCGCCGCCAAGACCTGCCAGGGCACCCCGGTGGCGGCAGCAGCACGGCGGTAGGAGGCCAGGAGCGCCTCTGCGGATGCCGGCTGAATGATGCGCCAGGCGGGCACCGTTGCCAGTGGTGGACGGCCCGCTGGCACCATCGCCTCGAGGGCCTGGCGGGCGCTGATGTGGTGATCAAAACCGGCTCGAAGGTCAAGGGGCAGCAACGGCCGGACCGCGGCGGCCAGTCCTCGGTTGCGTCCCAGCCGCCGGTACAGGCGTTGCTGCAGGTGGCTCATCTCCAGCTGCTCGGACGCGCTTGTGGCTCGATTGCGCAATGCCGTCTCGATCCGGGACAACGTTGCCGCCACGGCTGCTGGATCCTTGGGTAGCGGGAGCAACGGCACCGGTGTCCGTGTCGATGACGCCTGGGCTGCCGGCCACGTGAACAGAAGCAAGGCCTGCAGGCAAGCGATCAGGACAGATTTGCGGTGGGAAGTGCGGCGGGACATGCAGGCGACAGCAGCAGAATTGGCGCAGGTGTTACGGAGAACCGAACCAAGCCGTAGCGCCTGGCACACCCAGGGGGGTTCACAAGCCGTTACAGTTCCTTCAAGTTTCGTCACCAACGAACACGACCATGGCTGATTCCAACACCCGCTTCGGTTTTGTCGCCTTCGCCGAGACCTGGAATGGTCGCCTGGCCATGATGGGCTTTGTCATCGGCCTTGCCACCGAACTGCTGACCGGTCAGGGCATCCTCGGCCAGCTGGGTCTGGGCTGATTGCGTCCTGGTGTCTGAATTCCAGATCACCCTTGACCAGAAACCCCCGGCCCAGCCGGGGGTTTTTTGTTGTTCCACGCGGGACGCCCCCCCGTTGTCGTTGCAGCATCCTGGATTGCACGTGCGCCATTGGAGCGGCTGGCTGATCGACGCCGATGCCCTGCTGCAGGACCTGGTGCATCAGGTCCCCTGGAAGCAGGAATCGATCACCCTGTTCGGCAAAACCCATCCACTGCCAAGGCTCACCTGCTGGATGGCAGATCCAGGAGCCCGTTACCGCTACAGCGGAATCGAACAGCGTCCCTCCCCTTGGTTGCCCAACCTGCTGCTGTTGCGCCAGCGCCTGGTCGAACTCTGTGGCCATGACTTCAACGCCCTGTTGCTCAACCAGTACCGCGATGGCAATGACGCCATGGGCTGCCATGCCGACGATGAGCCCGAACTGGTGCCTTCGGCCTCGATCGCCTCAATCAGCCTTGGGGTCAGCCGCTGTCTGCGGTTCAAGCCAAAACCCAGGTCGGTGCTGTCAGCAGGCCATGAACCCCTGAGCCTGGAACTCGCCCATGGCGACCTGTTGGTGATGGACCCCCCAACCCAGGAGCACTGGCTCCACGGCCTGCCCAGACGGCGGCGGGTGACGCAGACCCGCATCAACCTCACGTTCAGAAGGGTGATCGCCAGCTGAGGATCAAGGGACCAGGTTCACCAACTTGCCGGGCACCACGATCACCCGACTGGGTGCCTGGCCCTCGAGCCATTTGGCAGCGATGTCACTGCCAAGGGCCAGCTCCTGCAGGGTTTGGCGGTCGGCGTCGGCGGGAACCTCCAGGCTGCCGCGCACCTTGCCCTTGATCTGAATCACCAACTGCACGGTGTCACGCACCAGAGCGGAGCGGTCCAGCTGCGGCCAGGGCTGCCGATGCACCTCGCCCTGTCCACCCAGCTGTTGCCAGAGCTCTGCCGCCAGATGGGGGGCAAAGGGTGACAGCAGCACCAACAACGTTCGCAAGGCTTCGATCGAGACCCCGTCACAGCAACGCTCCAGATGGCTGGACATCGCGTTGCTGAGCTTCATCAATTCGGCGATTGCGGTGTTGAACTGGTAGGGGTCTTGCAGGTCCTCGCTGATCGCTTCGATCGCCGTGTGCACGGCACGCCGCAGGTCAATGTCGTCAGCACTGAGCGTCTGGGTGTTCCGTTGAAGCAGCTCGGTTGGCTCTGAAGAGCTGAGCTTGAGCCCCCGTTCCCGGGCACCATTGACCTGGCGCCAAATGCGCTGCAGAAAGCGGAATTGCCCTTCCACATCGGCGTCATCCCATTCAAGGTCTTTCTCTGGCGGTGCCTTGAACAGAATGAACATCCGCGCTGTGTCGGCGCCATACCGCTCGATCACCAAGGCTGGGTCAACGCCGTTGTACTTGGACTTCGACATCTTCTCGAAGAAGGTCTCAAGCCCATCGCCCGTCAGGGGATCCCGCGGATCACTGGGATCGGCAACCTCGGCGGGGGGGATGTACTTTCCGGTGACAGGATTCTTGTACGTGATTCCCTGGACCATGCCTTGCGTCAGCAGGCGCGCGAAGGGTTCGTCGAAGCTCAGAAGACCCCGGTCTCGCAGCACCTTGGTGAAGAAACGTGAGTAGAGCAGGTGCAGGATCGCGTGCTCGATACCGCCCACATATTGATCAACGGGAAGCCAGCGATCGACCGCATCACGGGTGAACGGCAGTTCCGTGTTGTGGGGATCGGCGTAGCGCAGGAAATACCAGCTGGAACACATGAAGGTGTCCATGGTGTCGGTCTCCCGCCGGGCCGGCTTGCCGCAGCAGGGGCATGGCACGTTGACCCAGCTGTCCAGTTGGGCCAGGGGCGAGCCGCCCTTGGCGCTGAAGCTGACACCCTGCGGCAGTTCAACCGGCAGCTGGGCCGCTGGAACAGGCACCACACCGCAGGTTTGGCAATGGATCACCGGGATCGGACAGCCCCAGTAACGCTGTCTGGAGATCAACCAGTCGCGCAAGCGGAACTGGACCCTGCCCCGCCCCCAGCCTTCGGATTCCGCAGCCGTGACGATTGCTGCCTTGGCGTCACTGGTGCTGAGGCCATCGAAGCGACCTGATTGGATCAGCACGCCGCTGCCGGTGAAGGCACCCCCCTCAAAAGCGTGCGGATCACTCCCTGCGGGCACGATCACCTGGGTCACCGGCAATTCGTACTGGCGTGCAAACACGAAGTCACGCTGATCGTGGGCCGGCACCCCCATCACCGCCCCGCTGCCGTACTCGGCCAACACGTAGTCGGCGATCCAGATCGGGATCAGTTCACCATTGGCGGGGTTGCGCACCTGGGCGCCCAAAGGCACCCCACGTTTTGGTTTGTCGTCGGCGGTGCGCTCCTGCTCGCTCTGGCGTCCGACGAGATCCACAAACGCAGCGACCTGGAGTTGTTGATCGGGGCTGGTGAGGGTGGACACGAGCGGATGCTCGGGTGCCAGCACCACATAGCTGGCGCCAAAAATGGTGTCAGGCCTGGTGGTGAACACCGTGATCTGGTCGCCAGTGGTGCTGCCTGAAGCATCGACCACGTCAAAGATCAGTTCGGCTCCGGAGCTGCGGCCGATCCAATTGGCCTGCATGGTGCGCACCCGTTCAGGCCAGCCCGTGAGTGTGTCGAGGTCGTCGAGCAGTTGGTCGGCATAGGCGGTGATCTTCAGGAACCACTGCCTCAGCTTGCGCTTTTCGACCAGCGCACCAGAGCGCCAGCTGCGGCCTTCGGCATCAACCTGCTCATTGGCCAGAACCGTCTGATCAACGGGATCCCAGTTGACGGTCGCATCGTTCTGATAGGCCAGGCCCGCTTCGAGAAACTGCAGAAACAGCCACTGGGTCCAGCGGTAGTAATCGCTGTGGCAGGTGGTGACCTCACGGTCCCAATCGATCGAAAGCCCCAGCCGTTTGAGCTGCTCGCGCATGCTGGCGATGTTCTGGTCCGTCCACGGACCCGGCTCAACGCCCCGTTCGATCGCCGCGTTTTCTGCCGGGAGCCCGAAGGCATCCCATCCCATCGGTTGCAACACCGCGTGGCCGCGCATGCGGGCAGCCCGTGCGATCACATCGGTGATCACGTAGTTGCGCACATGGCCCATGTGCAGGTTCCCTGAGGGGTAGGGGAACATCGAGAGGGCATAAAACGGTTCGCCCTGGGCCGGGGTTGCGTCGTCGCCCTGCTGCTGCCAGTGCTGCTGCCAGCGCTGTTCGAGCTCCTGGGGCTGGTAGCGCTGGGCTGTCAACGGCTGATCGCTCGACACGGTTGAGGCAGCCTGAGCCACCGACGGCAGGTGCCCAGATCGTGCCACAGGGTCTTCAGAGCAGGGGCTTGATCAGCACCACGGCGTCGCGGTTGATCAGGGTGATCGGTTGATCCTCGCCGGGACAAAGCGCCAAATAGCGCAGGTCCTGCCAGCGCAAAGTTCCCTCGACCGGATCCCCGTTGCACAGCAGCAACCGCACCGGGGTGGCGTGCCGGATCAGATCCTGAATGTGGCGGATACCTGGCTGAGTGGTATCAAGCGTGGGGGCACGGCGGTCAAAGGAGCTGTTCATAGGATCGGAGGATCAGCTCAACACCTGACCTTCGTGTTCCATTTCAGCAAGTATCAGGGTCTGGGCAATGACTTTCTGTTGGTCGATGCCCGTGCGGTCGGCCCTGACGAAGCTGTGCACCAGTTGACGGTCGAACGGGTGCAGCGGCTGTGCGATCGCCGCTTCGGCGTCGGCGCTGACGGCGTCATTCTGGCCCTGCCGCCCCAGGCCGACGGCGAGGTGCGCATGCGCATCTTTAACGCCGACGGCAGCGAGCCTGAGATGTGCGGCAACGGCATCCGCTGCCTGGCCCGTTTTCTGGCTGACAGCGATGGTGATCGACCTGGCCGCAGCTGGCAGGTTGAAACCCTTGCGGGTCGGATCGTGCCCGAACTGCTCGATGACGGTCTGATCCGCGTCGACATGGGGGCACCGTTCCTGGATCCAGGGACCGTGCCCACCACCCTGGAAACAGGCCCTGCTGGTTTACCCCAGGGCAGCCTGGCGATCGGCGACCTCAGCCTGCAGGTGGCCGCCGTGGGCATGGGAAATCCGCATGTCGTCATCCCTGTCGACGATGTTGATGGGGTGGATCTGGACGGTTTGGGTGCGGCGCTTGAGGTGCATCCGGCCTTTCCGGCCCGGACCAATGTCCACTTTGTGCAGGTGATCGCCCCCGGTCATCTGCGCATGCGGGTCTGGGAGCGGGGTGCCGGTCCCACCCTTGCCTGTGGGACAGGGGCGTGCGCCACCCTGGTTGCCTGCCACCTGCTCAACCTTTGCGCCGGCGAGGCCAGAATCGATCTGCCTGGTGGTCCGCTCAGCATCGCCTGGGACGGCGGTAGCGGCAGTTCGGTCTGGATGAGCGGTCCGGCGGTGGCTGTCTTTGACGGCATGGTGACGCCCGAACTGTGGGGCGAGTCCCTCCCCCCAGCTCCAGGCGATGAGCCAATTGCAGCCGAAGACACGGCCCCAGTCGAACAGGCCGATGGCCCAGCGATTGACTGTGCCAAGGCCTGCATCAACGGATGCCTTCGCCCCGATGCCTGTCCCAGTGCCGAGGCCCGTGCCCGTGCCATGGCCTTGCTGGAGCGCAGCTCCTTGGACGACCTGGTCACCCTGGCCAGTGACTCGCTCGAAAACCGAACCCGTTCCCGCCTGGTGAGTGGTGCCTGACGCCCCGCTCTATTTGGATGCCTGTGCCACCACGCCACTGGCCCAGGTTGCTCGCCAGGCCATGGACGAGGCCTGCATGACGGCCTGGGCCAATCCTTCCAGCCTGCATGGCTTCGGCCTTGCCGCCGCCGAATCGCTCGAACGCTCTCGCCAGAGCCTGGCCGCAGACCTGGGCACCCATGCCGAAGCGGTGCGCTTCTGCTCGGGAGCCACCGAATCGATCCATCTGGCCCTGCTCGGGGCTGCGGCCGCCTTGGAGCCAGGCCGGGTGCTGATCTCGGGCGTCGAACATCCCGCGGTGACTGCGGCTGCGGGCCGCCTGCAACAACAGGGTTGGCAGCTCCAGGCCGTGCCGGTCGATGCAACCGGTCTGCTCGATCTCGATGCCCTGCAGGCGTTGCTGAGGCCTCCGACCCGGTTGGTCTCGGTGATCGGGGCCCAGAGCGAGGTCGGCACGCTGCAGCCGTTGGCCCAAATCGCTCGGTTGTGCCGCCAGGCCGGGGTTCTGTTCCATACCGATGCGGTGCAACTCGCACCCCATCTGCCCTTGGCCATGGACCAGCTGGGCATTGACCTGGTCAGCCTCAGCGCCCACAAGCTGGGTGGACCGCGTGGGGTCGGCGCTCTGCTGGTGCGCCGGGGTCTCAGCATGGCGCCCCTGCTCGGCGGCGGCGGGCAGGAGCGGGGGCTGCGGGCCGGCACCGAACCGGTTGTTCTGGCTGCAGGATTTGCAGCAGCCCTGGCCCTGGCACGGCGCCAGCAGAGCGATGGCACCAGCGCCCGCATCCAGTACCAGCGCGATCGCCTGCTGCTGGCGCTGCAGGACCTGCCAGGCGTGACCCTGAGCGGCCCACACCCAGCTCGGCAGCCACGCCTGCCCCACCACCTCAGCCTGTTGCTGAGCGATCCACGGGGGCGTCCCCTGTCTGGTCGGCAAGTGGTGCAGGCGCTCTGGCAGCAGGGTGTCGCGGCCAGCAGTGGTTCGGCCTGCAGTGGCGCCAGCGGTCGCCCCCAGCCCAGCCCGGTGTTGCTGGCGATGGGGATGGATCGGCACCGGGCGTCCTCAGGGCTGCGGCTCAGCCTTGGCTGCTGGCTCGAGGATGCCCAGATCGAGCGGGTGCCCGCCGCCCTCGCCCAAGCCATGGCCGGGTGCGGTGCTGTCCCTCCCTAAGGTCAGCCCGATTCGCCTGGGACATCATGTTGCCTGCCGACCTGCACGCCGCCGAGGAGCAGACCCTGCAGGCCGTCCTTGCTGCACTGTCGGCCGAGGGAGCTGGCCGCTGGACCGTGGAGTGGCGTTTTGAAGGCCTGCGCTTGCTGCCGCCGGTGCTGCGCCTGTTCGAACGGCTGTCACAACAGCTCCAGCAGGACGTCACCTTGGTGTTTGCCGATGCCGGGGGGGCCGCACTGGCCCGGCGCGACGCCCCAGACCGGGCTCAACAGGTCCTGGATCTGCGCCAACTGCAGCAGCGCCAGAGCGCGCAACCAAGCGAAGGGCTGGTGCTGGCGGTCACCCCGTCAGCGGCCGATTACGACAGCTTTGAAGCCGTCTGCCAGGGCCATCGCGGTGCGGTGGTCATGATCAATGGTCGTCTCGAGGATGCGGCTGTAGGGATCGGCAGCGTTGCCCGTGATCGCCGCAAGGGCTTCGTCGCCACGTGGCAGAGCGCCTATGCACTGCTGCCCCTGGCGGGCGGGGCTCTGCGCAGGGCCTGTCCAGAACCCTGGGAGCTGTACCGCCAGGATCCTGATGGCTACAGGCTGCTGGCAAGCTCTGAGCTCAAACCGGATGGCGAGGCGATTGCCGCTGCCCTGAGCGGGGACGGTGGCAAGGGGCTGGGGGGCACCCTGCGGGCCGTTGATGCGTTGTTTGAGGGGTTGCGCAACTAGCAGGCCCCCCTGGTGTGCAGCAGTCGGGCTCCGTACACTGCCGCTCAGTACGTCGGCGGTCATGGCCCCTGCTCCTCAAGCTGATCGTTCGCGTTCCTGGGGCCTGGTTGACCTGGGCGCCGGAGCAGCTGTCCTGCTGGCGGCCGTCGGCGTGATCTGGAGTCCGAAGCTCAGCAACGCCGTCGCCCAGGCCACCGGCGGGGTGCAACCCGTCCGGGTGCTGGTCGATGTGCGCGGGGTGCCTGTGGCCGACCCCGCCGGGATCCTGTCGTCGGCCCGCAGCAGCGGCAAGCTGGCGATCGTGATTCGCAACCAGCCCCATGGCAGCGTGCTGCTGCAGCAGGTCATCCCTTTGACCCGCCGGCTCACGGCGGTGCAACCCAATGGCAGCGTGGTCACCGCGGCTGACCCCAACCAACAGGTGCTGCCGACCTTGGATGCCCGCTTCGTGCTCAAGGGCCAGGGCCGCAAGACCGGCGGGGGCGTGGTGTTCGGCAACCAGACCATCAAGATCGGCGCCCCGATCGAACTGGAAGGTGAGAGCTTCAGGGTGCTCGGCACCGTGACCGGACTGCAGATCGGGGCCTCCTGAGCACCATGGTTCGTGCGCTCGGCTTGTTGTTGCTGCCCCTGATCAGCGCGGCAGGCCCCGCCTGGGCTCGCCTGCCTGCCGGACACCCGGCCATGCCGGCGCCCGAGGCTCTGGTTCAGGTTCCCCTGGCCTCCCTGCCGGCGGCTCCACCGCCGATCGGCCTGCCCCAACTGCAACAGCAGGTGAGCTGTCAGCCCCTGCAGCAGCGTCTGAGGGCGCATCTGGCCGGGGAAACAGCCGTCTGGAGCGTCACGATCGCCGACTCAAGCGGCCGTCTCCTGGCCGATGTCAACGGTGCCATTCCCAGGATCCCTGCCTCCAACCAGAAGCTGATCAGCACGGCCTATGCCCTGGATCGGTTGGGACCGGACTACCGCCTGCGCTCCCAGCTGTGGCGGCTGACCGACGGCAGCCTGCGCCTGACCGGCGAGGGTGATCCAGACCTCGCCCTGCCGCAACTCCAGCGTTTTGCCAAGCTTGCCCTGGGCTCAGGCGGCGGCAGCGGACCTGCGGGTTCCGTCGTACGGCTGCAGGTCGCCGAAGAACCACCCCAGGCCTGGTGGCCCTCCGGCTGGGACCCCAGCGATCGCTATTACGCCTACGGTGCGCCGATCACGCGTCTGGCCATCACCAGCAACGCCATTCATGAGGCGGTGCTGAACCCGCCGACCCGGCTCAGGAGCCTGCTGCAGCGCTCCGTGGCCCAACAGGGCGGCAGTCTGCAGCTGTCCCTGGTTTCGGCGCGGCAGCCATTGCCAGCCGACGCCGTGCTGTTGCATGAGGAAGCATCGGCACCGATGCACAACCTGCTCAGTTTGGCCAACACGGAGAGCCACAACTTCACGGCCGAGGTGCTGTTGCGCCAAGCGGCCGGCAGCTGGGATCTGAATGAGGTGCGTCAGCGCACCACCCTCTGGCTGCTGGAGCAGGGAATGCCGATGCAGGGCATTCGCATTGCCGACGGCAGCGGCCTGGACCGGGCCAATCGGTTGACGAGCCGGCTGCTGGCAGGGCTCCTGCTGCGCATGGATCAGCATCCCTATGGACGTCAGTACCTGGCGTCCATGGCTGTCACCGGCGAGCGGGGCACCCTGCGCAATCTGTACAAGGGAACCTCCCTTCAGGGGCAATTTTTCGGCAAGACCGGCACGATCTCGGGTGTGCGTTCGATCAGTGGTGTGCTGCAGACGGCGGCAGGGCCCCGGTACATCAGCACCATCAGCAATGGGGCCGGCAGCCCGAACAGCACGATCGGCGCGGTGTTGCGGGAAGCCCAGAACACCGCGCTTTGTCCCTGATCGGGACCATCAACTGGCCAGTTGACGCAGCTTGCTGGCCACCCGGGAGCGGCGCGATGACGCTTTGTCCTGGGGAGCGCCAGCATTGGCGCTTGCGGTTGCCTCAGGGTTCTGGAGCCTGACCAGCTCGCGTCGTCCCCCCAGGACGACCTGGCTCAGATCCCGAAGGCGGCTCTCGAGCTCGCCAAGCACCTGTTCGGCATAGCGGTTGGCGCCGTCGACAACGCTGCTGGCTTCCTGACGGCTGCGGGCCACCAGCGCATCGCACTGCTGTTGTGTCTGTTGGCGGAACTGCAGGGCATCGTTCTGCAGCCGCTCGGCCTCAGCCTGGCTGGCCTGCTGCACGCGCAATCCCTCCTGGCGAATCTGCTCCAGTTCTGCCATCGCCTGCTGGCGGTTGCGGTCATGCTGCTCGACCAGAAGGCGCTGGCGTTCAGCGGCTTCCTGTTCCAGCTGCTGGCGTCGGGCCGCGAATTGCTGTTCGAGCTGAGCCAGTCGCATCTGTTGCTCCTGCTCGGCCTGGGCAGCCTGGGCGCGTGCTTGCAGCAGCAGTTGATCGCACTGTTGGCGCGCCTGCTCACGCATCTCGTTGACCTGGCGTTCGGCCTCCTGGCGGATGCCGGCACTGTTGATCAGCTGCTCGCGCTCGCGCTGGGCTGCCTGGAGGATGTCGTCGGCCTGGTGCCGTGCCTTGCCGATGAAGTCGTCCTTCTGGTTCAGCAGATCCCGGGCCAGGGCCAGCTGGGGCGGGACCGCCTCGCGCAGGGCGTCGATTACCTCCATCGCATCGGTCTCATTGACCAGGCGGCCGCCACTGAAGGGGATGCGGCTGCCGTCCAGCACGACTTCCTCGAGCTGATCGAGTTGATCCAGCACGGTGATCTGCGGATCGGCCATCTCAGGTTCCTGGGGATGTCCGATTTAAGAGCCTGACCAGGTCGGATGCCACTCCCGTGGGGACCATGTGACGAACATCGCCCCCGAAGCGTGCCACCTCCTTGACCACCGAACTGCTCAGAAAACTGTGCTGGGTCGCGGTGGCCAGGAAGACGGTCTCGATGGAGGGGTCCAGGCTCTTGTTGGTGTGGGCGATCTGCAGTTCGAATTCGAAATCGCTGAGGGCCCGCAGACCCCGCAGGATCACCTGGGCTCGGCATTGACGGGCGTACTGAACTGTCAGCCCGTCAAAACTGCCCACCTCCACATTCGGCAGATGGGAGGTGGCGGCGGTGATCTGGGCCAGACGGGCCTCGAGGCTGAAAGCAGGCGTCTTGCTGGGGTTTTGCAGCACTGCCACCACGATCTGTTCAAACAGGGCGCTGGCCCGCTCAATCAGGTCGAGGTGCCCCAGGGTCAGGGGGTCAAAGCTGCCGGGGTAGAGCGCACGCATGGGCCGAGCCTATGGCTGCGGGGTTGCAGTTCCTAGAGTCTCCCCAGTGCACCGTTCGTCATGACCCTCAACGCCGACGCCAAGAAAACCCTGCTGCGCAAGATCCCCCACGGTGTTTTCATCTGCGGTGTGGCAGAGGGCGATGAGGTCAATGGCTTCACCGCCAGCTGGGTGACCCAGGGCTCCTTCGAGCCCCCGCTGGTGGTGATGGCGGTGCGGGCCGACAGCACCAGCAATGGGATCATCCAGCGGACTGGCCGGTTTTCCCTGAACGTGCTTAAGGCGGATCAGAAGGATCTGGCCGCCGTTTTCTTCAAACCCCAGAAAGCGATCGGGGGCCGCTTCGATGCGGCCCCCTTCCGTCTGGGTGCGTTGGGTCTGCCGATCCTTGAGGATGCCATCGGCGCAGTCGAATGCGAGCTGGTGGGCCAGGTGGCCGCCGGTGACCACACCGTGTTCGTCGGCGAGGTCAAGACCGCGACGCTGCACGCCGATGGTCCGGCGCTGGAGCTCTCCAGCACGGGCTGGCAGTACGGCGGTTGAGCCCGGCTTGAGCCCAGCGCCCCTGATTCATGACCCCCAGCGCCTGAAGACCCGGCTGGCGGAAGTCCCCGCCGAGCCGGGTTGTTACCTGATGCGCGATGGCGAGGACAGGATCCTCTACATCGGCAAGGCCAAGGTGCTGCGCAACCGCGTGCGCAGCTATTTCCAGAGTGGCAGTGGCCACGGCCACAGCCCCCGCATCCGCCTGATGGTGCGGCAGGTGACGGAGATCGAGTTCATCGTCACCGACTCCGAGGCCGAAGCGCTGGCGCTGGAGTCAAACCTGATCAAACAGAACCAGCCGCACTTCAATGTGCTGCTCAAGGACGACAAGAAATACCCTTACCTCTGTATCACCTGGAGCGAGTCCTACCCGCGCATCTTCATCACCCGTCGGCGGCGCTTTCGCTCACCTCTGGATCGGTTTTACGGGCCCTACGTGGATGTTGGTCTGTTGCGGCGCACCCTGGCTCTGGTTAAACGGGTGTTTCCCTTGCGGCAGCGCCCGCAGCCCCTTTACAAGGACCGCACCTGCCTCAATTTCGACATCGGTCGCTGTCCGGGAGTCTGCCAGCAGAAGATCAGTTCCGAGGCTTATCACCAGACCCTTAGACAGGTGGCGATGGTGTTTCAGGGCCGCAACGACGAGCTGATCGACCTGCTGGCTGCCCAGATGGAGCGCTATGCCGAGCGGCTCGATTTCGAGAGTGCGGCTCGGGTTCGCGATCAACTCCAGGGGCTTGATGCCCTGACCGCCGATCAGAAAATGAGCATCGGCGACAGCTCGATCAGCCGCGATGTGATCGCCTTGGCCAGCAACGGGCGGGTGGCAGCCGTGCAACTGTTTCAGATGCGTGCTGGCAAGCTTGTTGGCCGGCTGGGCTACATGGCCGATGCGGTGGTCCCAGCTGACACAGCCGAGAAAACCCCCGATCTGGGTCGCATCCTGCAGACCGTGATCGAGGAGCATTACAGCCAGGTGGAGGGGGTGGAGATTCCGCCCGAGCTGGTGCTGCAGCACCCGTTGCCGCAGCAGGCGCTGATCGCCGACTGGCTGGCCGAGCAACGGGGTCGCAAGGTGCGGCTCCAGGTGCCTCAGCGCCAGCAGAAAGCCGATTTAATTGAATTGGTGGTCCGCAACGCCACCTACGAGCTCGAACGCGTCCAGCGCAGCAGTGAACAGAACCTGCTGGCCACTGAAGATCTGGCCCAACTGCTCGATCTGCCTGTGCCACCGCGCCGCATCGAGGGTTACGACATCAGCCACATCCAAGGCAGTGATGCCGTGGCCTCGCAGGTGGTGTTCATTGACGGCTTGCCGGCCAAGCAGCACTACCGCAAGTACAAGATCCAGAGCAGCACGATCCGCGCTGGCCATTCCGATGACTTCATGGCCATGGCCGAGATCATGCGCCGCCGCTTTCGCCGCTGGGCGCAGGCCAAGGCCGAAGGCGCCGATCTGGCTGTGATGCGCCGCAATGGCGACAGTGCCCTGCACACCGGCGGCATGGGTGACTGGCCTGATGTGGTGATGATCGACGGTGGCAAGGGTCAGCTCTCGGCGGTGATGGAGGCCCTGCGGGAACTTGACCTGCACGAGGACCTCGTGGTCTGTTCCCTGGCCAAGCAGCGCGAGGAGGTGTTCCTGCCGGGCGACAGGGAGCCTCTCGACAGTGAGCCTGATCAGCTCGGGGTGCAGTTGCTGCGGCGTCTACGCGATGAAGCCCACCGCTTTGCCGTGAGCTTCCACCGCCAGCAGCGCGGTGAACGCATGAAACGCTCGCGCCTGTCCGACATCGCCGGCCTCGGCCCGAGGCGGGTCCGGGAGCTGCTGGCTCACTTTCGCTCGATCGATGCGATCCAACTGGCCAGCGTTGAGCAGATCGCTGCTGCGCCTGGCATGGGTCCTGCACTGGCCCGTGCGGTGTGGGAGTACTTCCATCCCCAGGACGACCACTCCGGCTCGGCCGCCGAGCCCGAAGATGGGCTGTTGGCTGATCTGGCTTCGTGATGCGCCGCCTGCTGCCGAAGCTGCGAAGCGTGATGCTGGCCGCTGCCCTGGTGGTGCTGCTGCTCGGGATCGGTGGTGCTCCGTCGGCGGCCGCCCCGGGCATCTGCGTCGGACCGGTCTGCGGTGACCGGTTCGAGCGCAGCGGCACCTACCCCTGGCTGCTGCGCCTTCAGGTGAGTGACCAGCAGGGTCGTCATGAACGGTTGGCGATCGACTGCCGCAGCGGTGCACTGACGCCGATGGCGGGTCCAGTCGAGCGTGGGTACGCCACTGCCGTGGCCCAGCGGGCCTGCCGCTTCACAAAGGACGCAGCCACATGAGCCCAGGTCTGTGGGTGCTGGGTGATCAATTGTCCCTGCAGCAGTCGGCTCTGTTGGCTCTGGAAACCCAAATGGGTGCTGCCAACGCCCGCCGCCGCTGCCGGGTGTTGCTGATCGAGAGCTGCGGTGTGCTGCGTTGGCGGCCGTATCACCGCCAGAAACTGGTGCTGGTCTGGAGCGCCATGCGCCATTTCGCTGCTGAGCTCGATGCAGCGGGTTGGCAGGTCGATTACATCGAGGCCAGCAGCTTTTCGGCTGCGTTGCAGTCATGGTTGGTCGCGCATGCCATCAGTGAACTGCATGTGATGGAGCCCGCTGAACGGCCCTTTCGCGCCGCCATCACAAAGCTCTGGGACAAGGACGTTTCCCTGGAGCAGAGCGAACAGCCGGCTCTCCCGACCCTGATCTGGCATCCCTCGAACGCGTTTCTGTGGAGCCGCGACGCCTTTGCCGCCTGGGCGAAGCCTTACAAACAATTGCGCCTGGAGCTGTTTTATCGCGAAGGGCGCCGCCGCTTTGAAGTGCTCATGGATCCAGACGGCCAACCCCGTGGTGGCCAATGGAACTACGACCAGGACAACCGCAAGCCACCAACCAAGGGCCTGAAGGGCCCGGAACCCCTGTGGTTCGAGCCCGATGCCACAACGCGTGCCGTGATCGCCAAGGTCCGGGAGCTGCCGGACCTGCCCGGCGATCTGGAGCCATTTGGCTGGGCCGTGACCCGCCAGCAGGCCCTGGCGGTGCTTGAGCATTTCATGGCTACCCGGCTCGATGGCTTTGGCCCGTACCAGGACGCCATGGTCAGCGGTCAGCCAACCCTGTGGCACGCGCTGCTCTCGCCCTACCTGAATCTGGGTCTGCTTCACCCCCTGGAGGTGATCCGCAGGCTGGAACAGGCTGGATTGGAACGGGGAACGCCCCTGGCCAGCCTCGAGGGGGTGATCCGCCAGATCCTGGGTTGGCGCGAGTACACCCACGGCCTCTACTGGTGGTTCGGGCCGGACTACCCGCAGAGCAACCATTTCGGGGCGACGTCACCCCTGCCCGCCTGGCTGGGACAGCTCGGGGGTAGCGGGATGGCCTGCCTTGACACCGTCCTGGGCGAGATCAAAGGTTCGGCCTACGCGCATCACATTCAGAGGTTGATGGTGCTGGCCAACTAAGGCCTGCTGGAGGGTCTGGACCCGCAAGCACTG
This sequence comes from uncultured Klebsiella sp., assembly GCA_964546045.1. Taxonomy (GTDB): domain Bacteria; phylum Cyanobacteriota; class Cyanobacteriia; order PCC-6307; family Cyanobiaceae; genus RGUW01. The sequence continues at coordinate 33,815 of CAZJIF010000012.1, forward strand.
ACGGCCTGGTTTCACAGCAAGTT
>CAZJIF010000013.1:0-30635 GCA_964546045.1 uncultured Klebsiella sp.
CCGCTGTTCAACATCAAGAGCTACGTCGAAACCCTCTACGACCTGGGCGATCAGCTCAGCGATGCCGAAAAACAGGAATTCCTCGGCATCGCCAATGCCGAAACCGATCGCCTCACCCGACTGGTTAACGATGTGCTCGACCTGTCGCGGCTCGAGAGTGACCGGGTCTGGACGCTCGAACCCCAGGAGATCGGCCCCGCGATCGAGCAGACCCTGCGCACCTATCGGCTCAATGCCGAGGACAAGGGCGTCTCCCTGGGCTTCGAGGCCGAGGATCCCCTGCCGCGGGTTCTGGGCAACTGGGATCTGCTGCTGCAGGTGCTGGACAACCTGGTCGGCAATGGGCTGAAGTTCACCACCGCCGGAGGGTGCCTGATGTTGCGCGCCTATCCCTGGCCGGACAGCTGTGAGCTGCCCGAGGCTGCCAGCTCCCCAACGGACTCAGCCGAGTCGCCCAGCTGCCAGCTGAGCTCGCCGTTGCCCAGGCTGCGCATCGAAATTGCGGACACGGGGTGCGGCATCAGCAACGCCGACCAGGCCCGCATCTTCGAACGCTTCTACCGGGTCGAAAACGCCGTGCACACCGAAGCCGGCACGGGTCTGGGGTTGTCGATCGTGCGCGGCATCCTCGACAAGCACGGCAGCAGCATCCGCATGGCCAGCGAACCTGGGGTGGGAACCACCTTCTGGTTCGACCTGCCGTTGGAGGGTGCCGACGCCGACGAGCTGCGCCTGATGGCCGAGCGCCGCCAGAACGACGCGGCCGAAGGGCTGACCTCAGCTGTCGTCGGCGACCCCGCGCACGATGCGTGACAGCTCGCTGCGCTCATCACTGGTGACCCGGTGTGGAACACCACTGATGATGCGCTCGAAGTTGGAGAAGGAGTCCTTGATTTCGGGCCCATTGCTGGTGATCACGAACTCGCGGATGCCCTTGTCGTGCCACGAGCCGCGCATCTTGAACACGTTTAGGGCGCGGGCCATCTCACCGCGGATCTCGACGTACTGCAGCAGCAGGATCGTGTCGGTGATCGTCGAGATGTGCGAGTCGGTGATCGAGTGGCTGCCCATGAACTCCTCGGAGGTGTTCGTGAAGAAGCCGGCGATCTCCTCCTGCTTGGCGTAACCGGTCACGCCGATCACAAACTGGCGGAAGGCGTTGTGGCTGACGCCCCGGGCCAGGGCGCTGAGCGAATCGATCGCCATGCGCGAGGGCTTGAACTGGCTGATCTCGGTCTTGATGATCTGCAGATGATCCTCAAGGCCCGTGGATTCGGGGTAAGCGCAGATGATCTTGAGCAGGCCGTCCTGCTCCATCTGCTCAAAGTCGATGCCCCAGCTGGTGGCATTGCGCAGCAGCTGGGCGCGTGATTCCTCGTAGGCGAACAGGATCGCCCGCTCCTTGGAGCGGCAGGCGTCCTCGACAAACTTGCTGACCAGAAGGGTCTTGCCGGTGCCGGTGGCGCCGGTGGCCAGGATGATCGAATCCTTGAAGAAACCGCCGCCGCACATCTCGTCGAGCCGCGGCACGCCGCTGCTGAGCCGCACGTTCGAGCTGCGCTGGGTGAGCCGCATGGCCCCGAGCGGGAACACGCTCATGCCATGGCTACCCATGGTGAAGGGGAACTCCCCCTTCATATGGGTGGTGCCCCTGAGCTTGAGGATCTCGACAGTGCGCCGGCGCCGTTCGCCTTCGAGCACGTTGCGCAGAATCACGACGTTGTCGGAGACGAACTCCTCGACGCCGTAGCGGGCGATCGGGCCGTACTCGTCGATGCGCTCGGTGGTCATCACCGTGGTGACGCCGATCTCCTTGAGCCGGGCGATCAATCTGAAGATCTCGCGACGCACCACCGACACGGCGTCGTACTGCTGGAACACCGCCGTGATCGAGTCGATCGCCACGCGGCGGGCCTTGTACTTGCGGATCGCGTAGTTGATCCGCTCGATCAGGCCCGACAGATCAAAACTGCCGGCCACATCCTGACCCTCGGGGTCGGGCGAGGCATCGAGCAGGAACAGCTTGTCCTGCTCGACCATCTCCTGCAGGTTCCAGCCAAAGCTGGCGGCGTTGCGCAAAATGTCGAGCGGCGACTCTTCAAAGGTGACGAAAATGCCGGGTTCGTTGAACTGGCGGATGCCGTTGTAGAGGAAGTTCAGCGAAAACACGGTCTTGCCGGTGCCCGAGGTGCCGCTGATCAGGGTCGAACGCCCGATCGGCAGGCCGCCGTGGCAAATGTCATCAAAGCCCTCGATCGCGGTGGGCAGCTTCTGCACCTGCAGGGGGGCTGGGACCGAGGTGTTGGAACTGGGATCCTGCATGGTCATGGCTGCTGCCGCGGAACCGGGACGAATGAAAAGGTGGCGAAGCTTGAACGGGGTGGCCGGAGCGGGTCAGGGAACGCAGTCAAGGATCTGACAGGCCGGGATCGCCGGCGGGCGCTGGAGACGGCAGGGCATCGTCACCCAGGGACTCGTCGCTGAGCTCTTCATAGAGCAGGTCAAGACCGATCAGCACCCGTTCACGGTCGGACAGATCACCGATGATGCGCCGCACGGGCGGCGGCAGGATCTTGGCCAGGGTCGGTGTGGCCAGGATCTTGTCCTCCTCGGCGAGCTGGGGGTTCTTGAGCACATCGATCACCTTGAGCGCGTAGACCCCGCGAAACTCGGTGTCAAGAATGTTGCGCAACGTCTTGAGCGCCCGCATCGAATTGGGGGTGTTGCCGGCGACGTAGAGCTTGAGGATGTAGGTCTTGCGTGGACTCATGGTGCAGTTCCTCAGTTGGAGGCCTCGGATCCGCCGCCGAGCGGCAGGGTGATCGGAGCATCAGGGGGGATCGAACGGCGATACATCTCACAGAGGTGGGCCATCACATCCAGCAGGGCCAGTCGGTAGTCCTGCAGAAACTCGGTGCGATGCCCCTCCAGCTTGAGCTGCTTGGTGAAGCCGTCAATCAGATTCATGTGGATTTCCACGGTTTTGGTAATCGGCAGATCGCTGAAGAAGGCCGTGTTGACGAAGCTCTCCAGAGCCTGATTGGCTGCGGCGGGATCCCTGAAGTAACTCAGCAGCAGATCCCTGTAGGTCCGCTGCAGGGAGTTCAACAGATCGCGGCGTTCGCTTTCGCCCAGCTGCCTGAGAAACCTCGCGGGATCGCGCTTGTAAAACACGCCCAGCAGCCCCAGGCGCTCCTTGAGGCGGTTGCCCAGCTTCCAGCCCTCGGAAAGCTCGGCGGCGGCGGGATCGTCGGGGGTGCTGCCCGTGCCCTGCAGGCCCTGGCGCAGGGCACGGGCAAAGGCGGCATCAAGGCTGTAGCTGAGCTGCTCGAGCTGGTCAGGGGGCAGGTGCACCTCCGCTTCGTGGTACTCGGTTCTGCCACTGACCTCACCGATCACCACGGCCGGCAAGCGCAACCCACGCCCAAGCCAATGGTCGAACAGTGCGGTGCTCAAGGCTCCCTGCTCGATCAGCATCGCGTCGACCTCGGCAAGCCAGGGGTCGAGTGCAGCGGGGTCCAGGCCCGTGCCTGGTTCCAGTGACAGGGGCGGTGGCGACAGGCGATAGCGGCCACCACGCAACCACAGGCCACAGGCCTGCTGCAGGCGTGGATCAACCACCAGGAAGGCAAGGGTGAGCTGGGGCTCCTGCATGGGCAAGACGCGCCGGCCAGACGGCTGACCAAATGTTGACGAAAGGAACGGCAAAGCCCGAGGATTGTTGTTTGTCTTCCGATTGCGCGCGCCAGGCCGAATCGGCGGTCGATCACGGCTCGGGGGTTGCCCCACAGCCCGAACCGACCTTCCAGCCTGGCCGTCCCACGTCTCCCATGACTTCCACACCCGCCCCCTCCGAGGCCTACGCCATCGTCGAGACCAGCGGCCAGCAGTTCTGGCTGCAACCCGGCCGCTATTACGACGTCGACCGCATCGGCGCCGAGGCCGGCAGCACCGTGTCCCTCGACAGCGTGCTGCTGGTCAATGACGGCAGCAGTGCCACCCTGGGCCAGCCCTTTGTCAGCGGTGCGACCGTCTCGCTCAAGGTGATGGAGCACCGCCGCGGGCCCAAGATCATTGTCTACAAGATGCGTCCGAAGAAGAAGACCCGTCGCAAGAACGGCCACCGCCAGGAACTCACCCGGGTCATGGTCGAGTCGATCACCGTTGGCAGCAAGAGCTTCAGCTGAAGCCTGCCCCCTCCCTCATCCCATCTGATCCGCTGATCTCCCATGGCCCACAAGAAAGGCACAGGCTCCACCCGCAACGGCCGCGACTCCAACTCCAAGCGTCTCGGCGTCAAGCGCTATGGCGGCGAGACCGTCAGTGCCGGCTCGATTCTGATTCGTCAGCGCGGCACCTCGGTGCTGCCCGGCGTCAATGTCGGCCGGGGTTCTGATGACACCCTCTTCGCCCTGGTTGATGGGGTCGTCAGCTTCGACACGATCAAGCGCGGACTGCGCAGCCGCAAGCGCATCAACATCGCCGTCGGCTAGACGGGGCCTTCCGGGTCTGCCGCCCAAAGGCGGTAGGCCCTGGTGGTGATCAACCAGGGGTGAAACACCTCGAGGAAGCGGGTTTGCAGCGTGCGGAAGAACCGCTCCACAAGCTCAGGCTCATCGAAGTGGAAGGGGTATTCCCCCGCAAAACCCTTGAAGAAATACCAGTTCAGCAAGGCCGTGGCAGCAGGGGTCATGCGGCTGGCGAACAGCTCCAGCTGTGCCGCTGGATCACTGAGGTGCTCGAGCACATCCAGGCAAACCACGGTGTCAAACGCCCGCGGCAGGGCTGGATCATCCAGATCACGGCAGCAATGCACGCGTGAGCCCAGACCCAGGGCCTGTGCCCTGGCAGCCACAAAGGCACGGTTGTGCGGGTTCAGGTCCACGTACCAGACCGCCTGCACGTCCGGCAGCGCCGCAGCGGCCAGGGCATGGCTGCCAATGCCACCGCCAAAGTCGAGCACCTGACCGCGGGCGAACCGCTGCTGCAGCCGCAGGGTATCGGCGATGTAATCGGCGCTGCCCAGGTGCCAGGCCGCCAGCTCCAGCAGGTGAGCGGTACCGACGGTGTCCTCGTAGAACTGACCCACCTGTTGCGGGTCAAAGGCGCCGGGATGCAACGCCGCCAGGTCATCGGTGCTCTGCGGCAGGCGCCGCTCGAGCTCCTCAACGCCGATCTGCAGATAGGCGGCCAACTGAGCGCGCAGGTCAAAGCCATCGGCCAGAAACCGCGCGATATCCAGTTCGGTGGCCACAGGCAGAGATGCTGATCGAGCCAACCTACGCAGGTGTCCCTGGCTTGCCGCCAGCCTGATCAGCCCAGCTCCGCTCCGTCGCCCGGCACCGCGAGCCAGCGCCGCAGCCAGGCGGTCAGGCCGTAGAAGGGCAGGGTGTCGGCCAGGGCCGCCAGGGCCTTGAACAGGTAGCCGCTAGCGATAAAGCTGAGCAGCTGGGGCAGCACGGGCAGCTCGGCCCTGACAGGCAGCACATGGGCGCCGTAATGACTGATCAGCACCACCGCTGTGGTGTCGACCAGCTGACTGACCAGGGTGGAGCCGTTGTTGCGCAGCCAGAGGGCCTTGCCACCGCTGAAGCGCTTCCAGAAGTGGAACAGCCGCACATCGGTGAACTGGGCTGCCAGGTAGGCCACCATCGAGGCTCCGACGGCGCCAAAGGCCAGCCGCCGCACTTCAAAGAAGGTGGCGTCGGCCGGGGCGTTGGCGACCCCGGGCAGCACACCCCCCAGCCACAGGATCAGCACGATCCAACCGTTGAGCAGAAGGCCGACCCAGACCAGCTGCGAGGCCTTGTCCTCGCCCCAGATCTCGCTGATCAGATCGGTGCACAGAAAGGTCAGTGGGTAGGGCAGGGCGCCGACCGCCACCACGATCGGCCAGGGGCCAATGCTGCCCAGCTGCAGAAAGCGGGTCAGCCCCAGGATGTTGAGCATCGCCATCGTGCCCAGAAACAGGCCCGAGAGCACCAGGAAGGCCAGATCGCGGCGTTGCTGCAGGGTCATCGCCGGCGGGCCATGGGGGACACTCGACCAGGCTGCCGAGGTCCTTGCCCATGCGCCACCCTGAGGAGAACAGGCAGAGCACAACGCCCTTCGGCTTTCTGGTGCTCGACAAACCGGCAGGCCTGACCTCCCATCACTGCGTGAGCCGGGTGCGGCGTGCCTATGGGCTCAAGCGTGTCGGCCACGGCGGCACCCTGGATCCAGCCGTCACCGGCGTGTTGCCGATCGCCCTCGGGCCCGCCACCCGCCTGCTGCCGTACCTCAGCGGCGACAAGGCCTACCGGGGGGTGGTGCAGCTGGGGCTGACCACCAGCAGCGATGACCTCGACGGCGAGGTGCTGCAGCGCAGCCCCTTGCCCCAGGGCCTGCAAGCAGAGATGGTCGAGACCGCCCTGGCGGCGTTCCGGGGGCCGATTCTGCAGGTGCCGCCTCAGGTGTCGGCGGTGCATGTCGATGGCGTGCGGGCTTACCAGCGAGCCCGACGCGGCGAATCCATGGATCTGGCTGCCCGGCCGGTCACCGTTCACCGGCTGACCCTGCTGGCCTACGACCCCACCACGGGACAGCTGGAGCTGGAGGTGCAGTGTTCGGCCGGGACCTACATCCGCGCCCTGGCCCGCGACCTGGGAACGGCCCTGGGCACCGGTGGCGCCCTGGCCAGCCTGCGGCGCACCATGGCCCTGGGCTTTGAGCTCAACGGTGCCGTCCCCTGGGATGCCCTGGATCCGCAGGCGCTGGCCCAGGGGGCACCCCTACCCGGCCTGCGCTCGCCGCTGGCGGCCCTCAGCCATCTGCCTCAGCAGCAACTCGGCGAAGGGGAACGCGATGGCTGGCGCTGTGGCCGCCAGCTGCAGGCTCAGCATGCGTGGCCGCCGGGCACCGCCGTGGTGATCACCACCCCTGCCGGTGCCCTGGCAGGGGTGGCCAACGCCGGCGAGGACGGCACCCTGCAGCCCAAGCTGGTGCTTGATGCAGCGGGGTAAGCAGCATGGCCGGCCACAGCAAATGGGCCCAGATCAAACGCACCAAGGCGGTGGTCGATGCCAAGCGGGGTGCCGTCTTCACCCGCCTGGGGCGCGAAATCATGGTGGCGGCCCGGGCCGGCGCCGACCCGGCAGGCAATTTTCAGCTGCGCACGGCGATCGAGAAGGCCAAGGCCGCCGGCGTGCCCAACGCCAACATCGACCGGGCCATCGCCAAAGGCTCGGGCCAGGGCCAGGGCGGCGGTGAGCAGTTCGAGGAGGTGCGCTACGAGGGTTATGGACCGGGCGGGGTGGCCGTGCTGGTCGAAGCCTTCACGGACAACCGCAACCGCACGGCCGCCGATCTCCGATTGGCCTTCAGCAAGCACGGCGGCAAGCTGGGGGAGACGGGCTGCGTCGGCTACCTGTTCGAGCACCGCTCAGCCGTGCAGCTCGAGGGCGACCTGGACGAAGAGAACCTGCTCGAGCACCTGGTTGCCCTCGAGAGCGACGGGGGGCCAGAGGTGCTGGGGTATGCCTTGGGCGACCCAACCGGGGCCGAGGTGTTCGCCGGCTTCGCCACGCTCGAGTCGCTGCAGGACGGGCTGCGCCATCGCGGCCTGACCGTGGTCAGCTGGGAACACCGCTGGATTCCCCTGACCGCCTGCGAGCTCAAGGACCCCGAACAGTTGATGCTCTGCCTGAGGTTGCTCGATGCCCTCGAAGGGCTCGACGATGTGCGCAGCGTTGCCAGCAACCTCGAGGCTGATCCGGCGCTGCTCGAGGGCCGCCTGAGCTGAAGGCTCAGCCCCGGCCCCAGGCGTCGCGATCAACGATCAGGGTCACCGCAGGATGCTGATGCAGCCAGCTGGCCGGCAACTGGGGCCCAGGCTGATCCTGCAGCAGCCGTTGCAGGACAGGTGCCTTGGCTGCCCCGGTGACCACCAGCAGGATCTGGCGGGCCGCCAGGATCTCGGCCAGACCCAGGGTGATGGCCTGTTCGGGCACCGCCTGGGGACTGCCGCCAAAGGCCCCCGCGTTCTGGGAGCGCGTGCAGGCGCTCAGCGTCACAGCGCGGCAGCGGGTGTCGGCAGCACAGGGGGGTTCGTTGAAGCCGATGTGACCGTTGAGGCCCAGGCCAAGCAACTGCAGGCCGATGCCCCCGGCGGCAGCCAGCGCCGCGCCATAACGGTTCGCCTCCAGCACGGGATCCCTGGACAGGCCATCGGGCAGCTGCAGGCGCGTCCGCGCCAGACCCAGGGGAGCCGCAAGCTGCTGTTGCATGGCAGCTGCAAAGGACCCCGGATCACCAGGACCCAATCCCACATACTCATCGAGATTGAAGCTGCGCCAGCTCCCGACCAGACCCAGGCGCTCGGACTGGGGCAACCCCTGAACACGGCGGACCAGGGCCCCATAGACGGGCTCCATGGTCCGACCGGTGGCCAGGCCCAGGGGCAGCTGGGGGTAATCCTCTCGGGCCTGCAGCAACAGGGCCGCCGCCCGCTCGGCAACCGCCGCCCCATCCTCGAGAACCTCAGGGTCCGCGATAGGCATCCAGCTGGGTCCCCGGGTAGTAATGGCTCAGGATCGCGCTGTAGTCGGCGCCACGACGGGCCAGCCCGTAGGCCCCCCACTGGCTCATGCCGATGCCGTGACCGAAACCACGGCCGCTGACCAGCAGGGTCACGGCAGCCTGCTCCTGCGGCTCAGACCAGGCCAGGGGCAGGGGCGGCAACGGCAGCAGCGCCGTTGCCAGGGCCTGCGGCACCTGCTGGCTCTGGATCTCGGAAGCTGGTGCGGGATCTGTCTCCTTGACCAGCTCCAGCTCCACCTTGGTGCTGCGCAGGCCCAACCGTTGGCGCAGCTGGGCACCGCTGAGCACCAGCACGCCCCGTGGACCCTCCATGCGCACCTGGCGCAGCCTGCCCGTGGACGTCCGTCGCAGCACCGTCAGGTTCTGCACGCCCCCGGTTTCGGCAAACAGCTGCCTGAGCTGATCGGGACCGAAGCGTTCGCTCCAGCTGCGGACGGGGCTGTGGTCATCGAAATCGCGAACGGGGACCAGGTAGGGCAACTGTTGGGCCCACAACTCGCCGCTGGCTTCGGTGGTGCCGCCGCTGCTGCTGTGAAACACCGCTTCGATCAGGCTGCCGCTGTAGGTCAGCACCTGTGCACGGGTGGCGGCGACAGCCTCGCGGGTGCTGTCGGTCTCGCTCTCGACCCCGCGGTACACCTGGCTGGATACGGTGGCCCGCAGATCAAAGGGGTTGGCGGGACGGCGCTGCCGCAGGGCATAGGTGCGGGCCGCCACAGCCTGGGCCCGCAGTGCCGGCTGTGGCCAGCTGGCGGGCATCTCGCTGCCGACCACGCTGGGCAGATAGGTCTCCAAGGAGACATGGTTGATCGCCTGCAGGCCGCTCGCCTGCCGCACGATCTGCAGCCTGCCCCGATAGCGGCGCTGCTGAACCACCACAAGGCTGCCGGAGGCCATGGGCTCGAGCCACAGGGACCCGGCCAGCGGCGGCAAGGGCACCCCATCGAGCACAAGGCGCAGACCGGTGTCCTGCAGCGGGTCGCTCTGCACCATCAGGGTCTGTCCCGGAGTCAGCAGCCCCACGGGCTGACCAACGGCATCGCGCAGCTGAAGCGGCTGGTCGCTAGCCGCCAGCGTCATCTCAGGCCCCTCCTGCAGCAGCACCCGCAGCAGCGGATCAAGCGCCACGAGCGTTGAGCCCCGCTGCTGCGGGCGCAGGGCCAGCTGGGGCTCGCCGGCAGGCTGCGCCCCGGCGGCCACGGGCCAGGGCAGGGCGCAACCCAGCAGCAGCAATGGCCACAGCCGCGACCAGGACCAGCAGGAGCGCAACACCGCCTCAACACGTGCAGGGGACCCATTGTGACCGGCGTGGCAGCATGCGCCAGAGGCACAACAGCCGTGCAGGTCACCTTTTTGGGCACCAGTTCGGGGGTGCCGACCCGGGGGCGCAACGTCTCGGCAGTCGCCCTCAGGCTGCCCCAGCGCAGCGAACTGTGGCTGTTCGACTGCGGCGAAGCCACCCAGCACCAGTTTCTGCGCAGCGATCTGCGGGTGAGCCAGCTGCGGCGCATCTTCATCACCCACATGCACGGTGACCACGTGTTCGGACTGCCGGGCCTGCTGGCCAGCCTCGGGCTGGCGGGCACCTGTCCGGGCATCGATCTCTACGGTCCCGACCCTCTGCGCGACTACCTCGAGGGGGTATTGCGCACCAGCTCGACCCGCATCGGCTACCCCTTGCGCACCCACAGGGTTCGCAAGGCGGCCGAGAGCGGCACCGTGCTGTTCGAGGACGAGGAGCTGCAGGTGCGTTGCGCCCCGCTGACCCACCGGGTGCCGGCCTTTGCCTACAGGGTCGACCAGAAACCCAGAGCCGGCCGCTTTGACATCGAACGGGCCCGGCAACTGGGCATTCCAGCCGGACCGATCTATGCCGAACTCAAGGCGGGCCGCACCGTCACCCTCGAGGACGGTCGCATCATCAACGGAGCCAGCCTGACCGGACCGGAACGGCCGGGCGCCAGCGTTGTGTACTGCACCGACACGGTCTTTTGTGAAGCGGCGGTGGCGCTGGCCCAGGGTGCCGACCTGCTGATTCACGAAAGCACCTTTTCACACGGGGAAGCCGAGCTGGCCATCGCCCGCCAGCATTCGACCAGCACGATGGCGGCCCAGACCGCCCTGGAAGCCGGCGTCAGGCAGCTGGTGCTCACCCACCTGAGCCCGCGCTACATGCCCGGGAATCCCCAGTGCCCCGACGACCTGCTGACAGAGGCCCGGGCGATCTTTGCCGAGACGATCTTGGCCAAGGATTTCCTCAGCCTGGATGTGATCCCACCTGAGTAGGCCTGCAACAGTTCACGTGTTTCTTGCCCAGAGGACCCTGCCGCCGTGATACAAGGTCTCCGTTCAGGCTTCTTCCATGGCCCGTCTCCTCTCGACAGCAGTCCGCGCCGTTGGTCGCGCCCTGCTGCTGCTTCCCCTCGCTCTGCTGCTGGTCACCGGTTTCGGCCAGGAGGTGTGGGCAGCCCAGTGGAGCACTGATCAACTGACCGTTCCGTCCAATCCTGAAGGCACCCAGGTGACGTTCAGCGAGCAGGAGATCAAGGCTGGTCGCAAGCTGTTTAACAACAGCTGCGGCGAATGCCATGCCGGCGGCATCACCAAGACCAACCAGAACGTCGGTCTTGACCCTGAAACCCTGGCCCTGGCCACCCCATCGCGCGACAACGTGGCGGCGCTGGTGGACTACATGAAGGACCCCACCTCCTATGACGGCGAGTACAGCATTGCCGACGTCCACCCGAGCCTGCGCAGCAGCGACGTCTTCGTCAAAATGCGCGACCTGGACGACGATGATCTTCGCCTGATGGCCGGCTACATCCTGGTCGCCCCCAAGGTTCAAGGCATCCAGTGGGGCGGCGGCAAGATTTACTTCTGACCATCCCCTGGTCACAAGTCAAGCTGACCAAGCCAAATCCTTAGATAAGACCCAGGTCACACCCTGGGTCTTTTTTTGTCAAAAATAACCTTACCAAACATAAAGCCAATCCAAGCAAAACTACCCACCAAAAAAAACTCGACTACTATCTACGCAATAAAATTTAAAATGATGACAATCCTCGCCCGGTCAAGCAAGTTTCTCTTGGCTGCCATGCTCGGCCTTCCCGTTGCCGCCTCCGCCCAAAATACTCCCAGCAATGAGCCGGCTGACAAAGAGGGCTTCGCATCAGAGCGCATTCGCGAAGCTGGCGAACAACCCGATCGCGAACAGAAAGAACAACGATTACTCAAAGACGAATTGCGCGATACACAAGGACCGAGCTTTCAATCCCTGTTTGGCATCCCGCTTCGCAAGGAGGACTACAAGCCCAGTCAGCAGATTCGCTGTGACGCCCTGCGCCACCTCAAGACGCCATCGACCTACCGACGACTGGATTCTTACCTCAGGCCGGAAGTCATCCTGCCCAAAGCCAAGGAATCCGACTTTTTCCAGCGGGATTTCATGACGGGCGACTGGGGAAAACTAAGGTCTAACCTCTACAAGTCTGGCATCGACATTTACGGCTGCCTTGGCTTCGACAACCTCAATATCGTTCAAAGCAATCTGTCGTCCGTAGCACAAGTCAGGTCGGATCCGCCGAACGTGACCGACCAGCAGAACTATGTCCAGCTCTACGGTCTTGACTTCTATTCAGAGCTCGTTAACAAGAACTGGAAAGGGGGGCAACTTCACTTTTCGTTCGCCTGGCCCGAAAGCAAGCCCATCTGGCTGTTTGGCAATGCCCTGACCCCGATTCGCACGCAATCCGTGCATGGCAATTTCTACTACGACGTTGGCACGGCACGCGATAACGGTGGCTCAGCCAATTCAGCATCTGCTTATCAAGGCTTCAGGGTCTTTGAAATCTGGCTTCAGCAGCGCTACGGAAAAGGCAATCAGAATTTCGTGCGGGTTGGCAATATTTATCCCTGGATCAATTTCAACAAGTCGATGCTGGCGGCGATGTTCAACTTCTGGACATTTGACGAGCCTGGCAGCCTCGGCACAAACAAATTTACGGGGCGAGGCCCCATCTATCCAACCGCACCTTTGGGCGTGCAATGGCAACACATCATCAATGACAACACCGAATTCAGAGCCCAGGTTGGCGCCGGTTATTACGACCCTTCATCCGGAATTGATAACAGACGCGGCCTGACCTGGTTTCTCGGGGACAACAACGGGGTCGAAGGCCTTGTTGAGCTCAGCTTCAAAGGTGGCACCTACAGCGCCAACAAAAAGGATTTCGGACTGCCCTGGCTGATCCACCTGGGCGGCCAGTTCAGCACAGCAGAACTGTTCAGCAATTACCTGGACATCAACGGCAATCCGTTCCAGCTCACAAGCCTGCCACGCCGCGCCTACAGCTTCAATGGCGGCTTTTATGTCACCGCTGAATCGATGCTGTTCAGGGAAAAGGGCAGCTACAACCAGGGCCTGACGGCCTTTGTGAAGACAACCCAGTACTTCCATGATTACGCCAACCTGCTCAAAAACACCTACGTGGCCGGCCTGGGCTACGAGGGCCTGATCCCTGGACGCAACAGCGATGTCCTCATGGCAGGGATTGGGCTTGTGAACATGACCGAAGGTGCTAAGGCCTGGAACCGGCTGTCTGACTCCTGCAGATACTTGGCCACGTGCAACAACACAGGCATTCAATATGTGATTGAAGTTGGCTACTCAGCCAAGCTTTCAACCTGGATGTTCATCCAACCGAGCGTTCAATATCTCGTCCAACCCTATGGGCGAACCGATCTGGGCAACATCACGGCCGTGACGCTCTCCCTGGGGATGTCGTTCTAACCCCTCTGCTCGCTTCGCTCGGGTGGTGCCACATTGCCGGGCTCGCTGGAACCCGGCTGCTTGCTGTACCACCATTCCTGAAGGTCAGCAGACAGCCGCTGCGAAAACAGCGTGATCACAGTGGCCGTGGGCCGGGCACCGGGTTGCAGCAATTCAACCGCATAGGACGGGCAGCGCCGGGCCGCCAGGTCGGCGACAAAACGCCTGCCAATGCGCCGCCAGCTGGGTTCCTTGCTGCGCCAGGCCAGGCGACAGCAGGGCCAGGGCAGCTCTTCGCGATCAAACAAACGACAGCACGGGCCCAGCACCCGGTAGCTGTACTGGCCGCCGGGACTGGTGTGTTCACTGCCGTGCTCCAGCAGCCGATGAACCGTTGCAGAAGCCAGAGGGGCCATGAAAAAGCCACCCCGAAGGGTGGCAGGAGAGACATCAGAACACGAGCAGATCAGGCACCTGCGGCCAGATCGCCCCTGAAGGCGACAGCGAGACTCAGTAGAGCTCTTCTTCGGCGTGGGTCTTGATGGTGCAGTCGCTGGTGGGATAAGCGACGCAGGTCAGCACGAAACCGGCTTCGATCTGGTCGTCGTCCAGGAAGCTCTGATCGCTCTGATCCACGGTTCCGGCGGTCAGCTTGCCGGCGCAGGTGGAGCAGGCGCCAGCGCGGCAGGAGTAGGGAAGATCAATGCCCTGCTCCTCGGCTGCGTCGAGGATGTACTGGTCGTCAGGAACCTCGATGGTCTTGTTGAGGCCTTCGCTCTCGTTGATGAGGGTGACCTTGTAGGAAGCCATTGAAAAGGATTGGGGCTCACAGGCACCCGGAAGCCGGGCCTGTAGGACCCGCCCTTCATACATCCGCCGCGGGCTGATCCTGCTGTTTTTTCGCGTTCAGGCCGAGAAGGCCAATCAAACACTGATCACAGATCAGCGTGACTTATGCAACAACAGCAAGCCCCAGGGCTCCATCTGGGCCACCAGATCGGCCTGCCAGCCCAGATCAGCCAGAACCCGCTGCAACCGGGGTGCCTGGTCCACCAGCAGGCCGCTGAGCAGACCCACCCCTCCAGGGGCCAGGAGCTGGGCGAAGGCAGGGCTGAGGGCTTCGATGACCGGCGCAAGGATGTTGCAGAGCAGCACGTCAGCCGGCCCCTGCGGCAGCAGGCCCTTCAGCACCTCAGCCGAGCCCAGGCCCACGGTCAGTTGGCTGTCCAGTCCGTTGAGGGCGGCATTGGCCAGGGTGGCGTTGACCGCCAGCGAATCGGTGTCGGCGGCAGCCACGGTGGACGCTCCCAGGCGCAGGGCCGCCAGCCCCAGCACGCCACTGCCGCATCCCAGATCGGCGATGCGCAGGCCGGTCAGGCTCCCACCGCGCTCGCCAGCATGCTGTTCGAGGGCCTGCAGGCACAGGCGGGTTGTGGGATGGCTACCGGTACCGAAGGCGCTGCCCGGATCCATGCGGATCAACAACCGGGCGCTGTGCTCTTTGGGGCAGTCAAGCCAGGCCGGCAGGATCAGCAAACGCTGACCGACGGGATCCGGCTGCCAGTGCTGCTTCCAGCTCAGGCTCCAGTCCTCATCGGCCTGTTCCTGCCAACTCAGGGGCGGCAGCGCCAACGCGAAGGTCGCCGCCAGGGGGGCCAGGGCTTCGGCAAGGCTGTCGCGCTCGGCGGCAGGCCAGTCCGCGGACGGCAGCCAGGCGATCAGCTGGCGCTCGGCAGGGGCTTCGGGTCGGTGCTGCAGGGCAACCCGATGGATGCCCAGCTGGGGGAGCTTCCACAGCAGGGATTCCTCGAGTTCGGGGGGGGCGGCCATCTCCAGCCGCCACCAGCTCAGGCCCATCAGAGGGTCACCGGATGGGCCTGCTGAATCCCGCTGATGGCATGGATCGAGGCCAGCAGATCGGCCGGGATCGGGTCATCGATGCTGAGCACCATGACCGCGTCACCACGGACGATGCGACGGCCGACCTGCATCGAGGCGATGTTGACGTTGTGTTCGCCCAACAGCGAGCCGAGCTGGCCGATGATGCCGGGCATGTCGCGGTGCCGCGTGAACAGCATGTGGCGACTTGGGGCCACGTTCACCGGAAACTCGTCGATCGTGACCACCCGCAGCTCACCGTCGGCGAACACCGCACCGGTGACGCTGTGGCTGCCCTCGCTGTTGCGGCAGGTCAACTGCAGCGACCCCCCGGCAAAGTCGCGGCTCGATTCGTCCTTGACCTCAAGGACATGGATGCCGCGTTCCTTGGCCTCGAGGCTCGCATTCACGTAGTTGATGCTGTCGCCCAGAGCTGTGGAGAGCAGGCCCTTGAGGGCCGCCACCACCAGGGGCTGGGCCGGGTGCACCGCAAAGTCACCCTGCAAACGCACCTCCAGTTCATTGATGGCACCACCGCTCAGCTGGCTGACCAGCTGCCCAAGGGTCTCGGCCAACTGCAGGTGCGGCTTGAGCTGCTCCATCACCTCGGAGCTCAGACCGGGGATGTTGACGGCGCTGCGGGCCGGCAGGCCCAGCAGCACATCGCGGATCTGCTCGGCCACATCGATGGCCACGTTCTCCTGGGCCTCTTCGGTCGAGGCGCCCAGATGGGGGGTCAGGATCAGTCGCTCAGCGACCCCGCGCAGCGGTGAATCGGCAGCCAGGGGCTCCTTGGCGTACACATCGAGGGCAGCACCGGCGATTGTGCCGGCAGTGACCGCCTCGGCCAGGGCGGCCTCGTCAACGATGCCACCACGGGCGCAGTTGACCAGCCGCGCCGTGGGCTTCATCGTGCGCAGCAGCTCGGCGTTGACCAGGTTCTCGGTCTCGGGCGTGCGCGGCAGATGCAGGCTGATGTAATCAGCTTCGGCAAACAGCTCCTTGAGCGGCGAGAGGCGCACCTGCATCTGCTGGGCCCGTTCGGCCGAGACAAACGGGTCGTAGGCGAGCACCTCCATGCCCATGGCACGGGCCACCCGGGCCACATGCGAGCCGATCTTGCCGAGACCGACAACACCAAGCTTTTTCTTGTAGAGCTCGTTGCCGACATAGGTCTTGCGGTCCCAGCCCCCCGCCATGGTGCTGGCGTGGGCATGGGGCACATGCCGGGACAGCGACAGCATCAGCGCCAGGGCGTGTTCGGCCGCGGCGATCGTGTTGCCCTCGGGAGAGTTGACCACCAGCACCCCCCGCTTGGTGGCGGCGGGCACGTCGACGTTGTCGACGCCCACACCGGCCCGGCCGATGATCCGCAGCTGATCGGCGGCGGCAATGATCTCGGCGGTCACCTGGGTGCCCGATCGGATCATCAGGGCGTCGTAGTCGCCAATGATCGCGGCCAGTTCGGCCGCCGGCAGGCCGGTGCGGACATCCACCTGGGCCACCTGGGAGAGGATGTCAATCCCAGCCTGGTCAATTGGATCAGAGACAAGAACCTTGGGCATGCCCAGCGCTGCGGTGAAGAGGGAGCCGGCGGTGCAGTGTAGTGAGCGGCGAGAATCAAGCCCTTCCAGCAGGGTGACAGGTTGGCGACGCGCGTGGTGGTGGTGTTCAAGGAGAGGGAAGCGATGCAGCAGCTGCAGCAGACGCTTGCCGCAGTCCAGCCGCCCTTGGCCCGGCTGGTGGCGATCGGCGCGGGCGACACCCCTCTGACCGCGGTGGAGAGCCTCAATCCGGCGGCGATCCGGCAACGCCGCCAGCGGGGCATGGCGCGGTGGCTGATCCCGTTTGGCTTTCTGGCCGGACTGACCTTCACCTACATCACTGATCTGGACACCTTCGCCTTTGCCGGCGCCTGGAGCCAGCACCTGCTGGGTGGGGTGGCAGGCCTGATTTCGGGTTGGATGGGCAGTTTCGCCGCGGCCGCGAGCGTCAGCTCCGACGAAGACGATCGGATCCGCAGCCTGCGCAACCGGCTGGACGAGGGCAATTGGCTGTTGCTGGCCGAAACCCACCCCGGGATCGACATGCCCTGGACAGCGCTGCAGCGGGCCCGTCCCGTTGCCGTGGTGCGCCTGGCCGAAAGCTGATGGACGCGTCCCTGCTCAAGCAGGCAGATACGGCGCTGCGCAGCTGGGAGCCGCAATGGACGCCGTTTCTCGATGGCCCTCAGCTCGAACAGGCCCAGCACCATCTGGGGACGCTCAGCGCGCTGCAGGTCCACAGCTGGGGGGGGTACCCGGGTGCCGAGCGGCGCCGGTTGCTGCTGGCCCCGGCCGAGCTGACACTGGCCGCGGACGCGCTGGCCTCACCCGAGCTGGCGGGGCTCGAGCTGTTGGGCAACTTTTTGTTCGATCCGGCCGAACCCGCTGACTTTGTCGAAGCCTTGCTGACAGCCGGGATGCCGAGCGCGGCCCTCGGAGACCTGTGGTTGCGAGGCGATCGGGGCGCCCAGGCGATCGCCCTGGCTGATGCGGCCACCGCCCTGGAGGGCCGCGACCTGACGGTGCGCACCGTTGGCGTCAGCGTGCTGCAGCGGCCCCTCGATGCGCTGCAGCTGCCTCAGCCGCGCAAACCACGCCGCCTCAGCAGTGTTGAGGCCTCGTTGCGACTGGATGCGGTGGGATCGGCTGGATTCGGCGTCTCCCGCAGCCGCATGAGCGCCCTGATCCGGCAGGGGGCGGTGCGGCTCAACTGGCAACCGGTCAGCTCCCCTAGCAAGGAACTGACCTGTGGCGATCGGGTGCAGCTGCAAGGGAGGGGTGAGCTGATCCTTGAGCGGGCCGAGCTGACCCAGAAACAACGCTGGCGGGTCGAACTGCTGCGCCAGTAAGGACGGCCCCCGGGCGGGGTGGCTGCTAAGTTGCCCGCAGTGCAGGGCAGCTCAAGCTGCAGTGCCGCACAGGGGCGATTAGCTCAGAGGTAGAGCACTACCTTGACACGGTAGGAGTCACTGGTTCGATTCCAGTATCGCCCACTGCTTTTTTGAAATGCCTTCCAGCACAGTCGATCTGCAGCTGGTGATCGGCCTGGGCCGCTCCGGCGTCGGCGCAGCACGCCTGCTGCGGGCCCAGGGTTCCACGGTTTGGCTGCTGGATCAGCAGCACACACCCCAGCTCGCGCAGCGCGCCGCCCAGCTGCGTGAGGAAGGCATCGAGGTCGTGCTTGGCATTCCGCTCGACGCCGACTGTCTGGCGCTGCTGCCGGAGGTGCCGTCAGCTGTGGTGGTGAGCCCGGGGCTGCGCTGGGATCATCCGCTGCTGGTGCACCTGCGGCAACAGGGGATTGCTGTCCAGGGCGAGCTGGTGCCCGCCTGGCGGGCCGGGCGCAAGGTGCCCTGGATCGGCATCACCGGCACCAACGGCAAGACCACGGTCACCCACCTGGTCAGCCATCTGCTGTGCAGCCAGGGGATCGACGCCCCGATGGGAGGCAATGTGGGCCACTCGGCGGCTGAACTGGTGCTGCAGCGCTGCCTGTCGGTGGAACCACCGCCGCAATGGCTGGTGATCGAACTGAGCAGCTATCAGATTGAGGCAGCCAGCGAGGTGGCTCCCCGAATCGGCATCTGGACAACCCTGACGCCTGACCATCTGGAACGGCACGGCAGTGTTGACGCCTACAGGGCGATCAAGCGTGGGCTGCTGGAACGCAGTGAGCTGCAGATCCTCAATGCCGACGACGCTGACCTGCGAGCCCACGCCAGCACGTGGTCCCGGGCCTGTTGGATCACCGCCGGACGCCGCCAGGACCTGCCGCCCCAGCTCGATCCCAGCCTCTGGATCGAAGCCGACCAGGTGTGGCACAGGCCGGCGGATGGCGCGCCACAACCGTTGATGCGGGCCAACTGTCTGGCGATGCCAGGGGCGCACAACCGCCAGAACATGCTGATGGCCGTGGCCGCAGGCTTGGCAGCTGGCCTCAGTGGTCCCCAGATGGAAGCAGGTCTGGCCAGCTTCCCGGGGGTGCCGCATCGCCTCGA
Organism: uncultured Klebsiella sp.; assembly: GCA_964546045.1. Classification (GTDB taxonomy): domain Bacteria; phylum Cyanobacteriota; class Cyanobacteriia; order PCC-6307; family Cyanobiaceae; genus RGUW01. Next base: position 19,266 of record CAZJIF010000013.1, read on the forward strand.
ACGGTTGCGTCGCTGCCAGGGCGTCACGTACTACAACGACAGCAAGGCCACCAACTACGACGCAGCCCAGGTAGCACTGGCGGCACTCGAAGGCCCCCTGGTGGCGCTGGCAGGAGGTGAGGCCAAGCAGGGCGATGCCAACAGCTGGATCCGGGAACTGAAGCGCCAGGCCCTGGCCGTTGTGCTCTTCGGCGCAGCCCAGGAGCAGTTCAAGGAGCTGCTGCTGGCAGGGGGCTACACCGGCACGATCAGAACGGCAGCAGGACTGGATGAGGCGGTGCCCCAGGCGGCAGAGCTGGCCCGCACCCTGGGTGCGCAGGCCGTGCTGCTGTCACCGGCCTGTGCCAGTTTTGACCAGTACCGCGACTTCGAGGCGCGGGGAGAGCATTTCCGCGCCCTGGTGGCCAGCCTCCACTGAGCCTTGCTCAGTTGCTGTGACCAAGCTGCAGGTAGCCGGAGGCACCGATGCACACCGCCAGGGGCACCGTGGCAAACAAGCCGACGCCGAAAGCGAACACCCCGACGGCACTGATCACGCCGATCACCAGCAGCAGCACGGCCACATCAAACCAGTGGGGGGTGACCATGCGACGCGCTCCGGACATGGCATCAAGAAAGGCCACCTTGCGGTCCACCAGCACAAAGGCCGCAAACCAGTAACCAACCGACAGGTAGATGCCAGGGATGCCAAACGCCAGCAGTCCCAGCAAGATGGCGACGGCGGCGAACACATGCAGACCCAGCAGGTTGAACAGCTGCCTGGTCTCACTGAACAACTGCCCAAAGCGGAAGGTCTGCCCACGCGCAGCCATCAGGCCGCCATTGATCAGAGCCAGATTGCCGATCAGGTGCACCACGACCTGCAGCAGCTTGATCAAGCCGAACAGGGCCAGCACCCCGGCATTGGGCGTGGCCACCTCGGCGAGCCGCAGGTCGGCGAGCACCAGCAGACCCAGCACAATCGCGTAAAGAATTGAGAAACCGATCAGAACCACCGCATTGCGACCGAAGCCACGGGCACCGTTCTGAATGATTGATCCGTATTGCATCGGAGGAAACACCATGATCGGCCTGATTCTGAGCACCAAAGGGCCCCCGTCAAGGCTTGCTGTAGCAACTGATACAGCGTTTAGCATGGACAGAAGCGTTGCGATTGATGGGTCCGATGGCGTACTGGCTGATGAAAAGCGAGCCGGATGCCTACAGCCTTGACGATCTGGCGCGGGAGGGCACAACCCTCTGGGATGGGATCCGCAACTACCAGGCCCGCAATTTCATGCGCACGATGCAGGCCGGCGATCGCGCCTTCTTTTACCACTCGAATGCCAAGCCTCCTGGCATCGTCGGACTGATGGAAGTGATCGAAACCGGACTCACCGATCCCAGCCAGTTTGATCCTGGGTCCAAGTATTTCGATCCGGCCTCCAGTCCCGACGCCCCCCGCTGGGATTGCGCCAGGCTGCGCTATGTGGGCCGGTTTGCCGAGCTGCTGAGCCTGGAACAGCTGCGCAACCAGTACAGCGAAGACGAGCTATCTGTTGTGCGACGGGGGAACCGTTTGTCGATTCTGCCCGTACTGGACAGCACGGCCGAGCGCCTGCTCAACAGCCTCGGGCCGCTGCGCTGAACGCACCGACCATGCCCCTGCTCAGGCCGGTATCCACCGAACCGATTGCCATTCGCCGCGCCCTGGAGGAGGGCTGGCAAGGCTTTTGCCGCCACGCCTGGGTGTTGGTCAGCCTCACCCTGGTGCTGGGTGGACTGAATCTGCTCTGTTGGCTGGCGTATCGCCACAGCGGCGGCCTGCTGGACCTGGGGGTGCCCCAGACATCGCCCCTGCAGTTGGCCGAAGCTGCAACGGCGTTGCTGGCCTACCTGCTGAGCGGTTTCTGGCTCCTGGTGGGCCTGATCAAAGGAGCCGAGCGCGCTCTGGAACGTGAGCCCCCTCGCCTGGGGGTGCTGCTGCGCTGCGATGGCCGGGCCATCGCCCGCATGGCCTGGAGCGTCCTGGTGCTGTTGCTGCTCCTAGCCCTGGTGAAACAGAGCGGCGAGCTCAGCTCCTGGATGCTGACGCTGTTTCTACCCCGACTCGGAGCCTTGCCCCTCTGGGCCGCCGCGGCGGTGGTGATGTACGTGTTGGCCGATCAGGTGCTGCTGCTACCGATCACGGTGCTGGGAAACCAGGCAGGCCTGTCCGCCTTTCGCAGTGGTCGCCTGGCCACAGATCGCCACTGGCTGCATGCCCTGGGACTGCTGCTGGTGGTGAGCCTGGTCCTGCTGGGTGGGTTTCTGTTGCTGGTGGGCCTGGCTGTCGCCCTGCCCTGGGCGCTGTGCACCCTGACTGCCGCCTATCGGCAGCTGTTCGTGCTCACGATGGCGAGCGGCCAGCAGCTGCATCAGCGTTGAACCCCCGTTGCGCCGGAAACAGATTGGCGAGATAGCAACGGGTCACCCCACGGCTGCGGCTGCCGTTCTGCACAAGAAAGCCCGCCACGGCCGCCTGAACAAGGCGGTACTGATCCCAATTCGGATGTCGCTCGATGAAGGTCTGCATCGAGGCGAGCAGAACCGCCGGCACCTCGGCCCGCAGGCTCACGACGGACGCCTCCCCATCGCCCGGCCCCGCCGCAGCTGACACATGCTCCTGGTCCTTCGACAACGCCATGCGCGTCCTGCGCTCGTTCACAAGAGTCAGTTCTCCACAGCTGCGCGCCCACGTCAACCTGGCCCTGATGGCGACCCTGCTGACCATTCCCAGCTTGAGATCCCAGACCAGCACAAGACTGGGCCGGGCAGCCCAGACCAGAATGGAGCTCGGCGATGCCCCGCGCCGCCATTGTCAAGCAACGGCATGGCGGTCGACCCGTTCTCCACAGCCACCGGTCAGGCCAGGGAAGCGACTGACTCGCCTGTGGAAAACCCGAGGAAAAACAGCCGCTCGCCTGGGGGCAAGCCACCGTCCCCGAAATGATCAGCATTCCTGATCACGATCAGGAATGCTGACAGCGTCTCATCAGGGATTGGGCACGTCGAGCTGAGGGATCACAACCCCCTGAAGGGCCGCCGCCACGGCACAACTGGCAGCGCTGCTCCATCCAGCCTCAAGCGCACGCGACGGGGTGGGCCCCTGACGTGCGGGACACAGCACAAAGCGCAACCGCCAGGCCTCGGGCTCGCCAGCCAGTTGCAACCACAGCGCACCCCGATCGAGCTCGAGCTCGATCGACTCCTCGGGCATCAACATTGCGGCAATGGACTGGAGCTGCTGCAGCAAGGTGGCCACCCCCTGCTGCAACATCAGCGCTTCGTCGGCGCTGAGCTCAGCCCCCCAATCGCGACCACCGATCAACACAGGAAAGGGCTGCCGGGCGGGATCCACCCGCAACCGCCAGCCCTCTCCTTCCAACAGTTCCAATTCAGCCAGGCAGCAGATCAGGCTGATCCTGCTCGTCGCTGAGCTCGATGATGGCTCGCTGCACGGGCTTGATCATCGAGTCGTCGAGCAGACCGTCGAAATCATCGAAGCGCCGCTGCTTGGCCCGGTAGGCGATGCGAACGGTGGTCAGGTAGCGGTTGCTCGAATGCCTGATCAGACTTTCGCCCCGCTTGGCCAGGTCCTTGGGGCTGATCTCTAGTCCGCTGTACATGAACACTCCGCGCTAAGGCGACTTTAGGCCAGTCACCTGCCGGGACCGCTAGAAGAGCCCCATGCAGGGCACCGTGGCGATCGATCTGGGCAGCAGCACCACCGTGGTGGCCTATCAGCCGCCGGGGGAGCCTGCCCAGCTGCTGCGCCTGGATCCATACAGCCTCACAGACCCCTGTGTGGTGCCGTCATTGCTGTGGCTGGCCGCCCGCGACAGCCCCCGCCCGCTGTTGGGACGTCAGGTGCTGGAAGCAGGGCTGGCGGCGACGGACAGCCCGCAGTTGCAGCGCGACTTCAAACGGCACATCGGTCTGCCTGCAAACCAGAGGGTGAGCGGCCACAACACCGATGGCCTGCCGTTGAGCGCCGAAGAGAGCGCAGAGCTGCTGTTGCTGCAGCTCTGGCAGGCCCTGCCGATGGGGCTGCAGCCCGAACGGCTGGTGCTGACAGCCCCGATCGACGCCTACGCCGGATACCGGGGCTGGTTGCTGGGCCTGGGTGAGCGGCTGCCAGTCAACGAACTCGCCCTGGTGGATGAACCCACCGCGGCGGCGATCGGCTGCGGCCTGGCGCCGGGTAGCACCGTGCTGGTGGTCGACCTGGGGGGCGGAACCATCGATCTCTCCCTGGTGCAGCTGCAGGGCGGCGAGGGTCGGGCCGCTCCGATCGCCCAACTGCTGCGCCTGGGGGGGCGCAGCCTCGACAACAGCCGCCAGGCCCTGCGCTGTGCCCGGGTGCTGGGCAAGGCTGGACTGGCCCTGGGCGGACGGGACCTGGATCACTGGATCGCAGCCCATCTGGCCGGCGATCAGGCGGTCTGTGGGTCCCTGCTGATGCAGGCCGAGAACCTCAAATGCCAGCTCAGCGATCAGGAGCAGGCCCTGACGGTCTGGGTCGACCAGCAGGGCATCAGCCAGGCGCTGCGGCTCGACCGCCACACGCTCGCCCAGCTGCTGGAACGCCAGGGACTGTTCCAGCAGCTGGATGGCCTGCTCGAGCAGGTCCTGGCCCAGGGACGCCGGGTCGGTGTCGGACTCGAACACATCAACGCGGTGCTGCCGGTCGGGGGCACCAGCCGCCTGCACGCGATTCAGGCCTGGCTGCGGCAGCGCCTCAGCCCGATCCCCCTGCATCACCAGAGGCCGGTCGAAGCCGTTGCCCTTGGGGCCCTGGCCCTGACACCCGGTGTGCGCGTCCGGGATGTGCTGAGCCGGGGGGTGGCCCTGCGGTGCTGGGACCGGCGCAGTCAAACCCACCATTGGCACCCATTGTTTGTCGCCGGGCAGAGCTGGCCCACCGACCAGCCCCTGGAGGTGGTTCTGGCCTGCAGCAGTGACAACCAGCAGGCACTCCAACTGGTGCTTGGGGAACCCGACCCCGGCCAGCGGGCCGAAGTGGTCTATGTGGACGGCCTGCCGGTGCTGCGCCAACGTCCGGCGGGATCTCCAGCGGTGACCCCCTGGGCGCAACAGCCGCTGACCGTGCCGTTAGGCCCGCCGGGCCAACGGGGGGTGGACCGTCTCAGGCTGCGCTTCGCGATCGATGCCCACAGCCAGCTGACGGTTGCGATCGAGGACCTCAACGTCCCCCAACGCCCCCCGACCCACCACCCGCTGGGATCCGTGCGCTGACAGCGGCCGCGGTGGGCTGCGCTGCAGGTGCTGGCGAGAAAGCGTTGCGATAAAACAGTGGTTCCACCGTTGTTTCCTCGGTCTTGGCCCTCCGCCGGCACAGGCTGCCCCGTTTCTGGCTGGGCCTCACCCTGGGATTGGTGCTGAGCAGCCTTGCAGCTGTGTACGTCTGGGAGCGCCAGCTCCCGGTACGCCTCAAGCAGGCCGCCGATCGCGGGGATATTGATGCCTGTCTGCGCTACAGCGAGCAGCTGACAGCCCTGCGCTGGCTCAGCGGCGATGCACCGGGTGAGCAGGCCCGCTGCCGCCGGCTCAAGGCCCGCCAGCTGTGGTTCCAGCAGGACTGGCGTGGAGCGCTGGGCTTGCAGTTGCAACTGGTCAACTCGCCTGCTTCGACCATCGCTGACCGGCTGCAACTGCAGAGCTGGGAGGACGAACTGCAACAGCGGGCCCTGCGACGGTTTCAGCAGGGCGATCTCAATGGTGCCCTGACGCTGCTCGAACCGATCGGCGAAAACCACAAGCAAGGCGGCAACAGCCTGGGGGACAACCTGCGCGAGATCTGGAGCAGCAACCGCTACCAGCTGGAACGGGCCCGCAAGTTGGTCGCCCAACAGCGCTGGTGGGAGGCTGTCGATGCGCTCAACCGCATCGACCACCCCTGGTGGAAACAACAGAGCAGCGACCTGCGGCGCACCGTCGAGGCAGGCATTCGTGGCCTCAGGCAGGCCGACCGTGAACATGACAGCCATGGAAGCCTGCCGCACACGGTCCCGGCCCGCGAACTGGATGCCCAGGTGCAGCAGCGCCTGAGCCGCGGCATGGACGAATGGACCGCCTTTCTGGATGCCTGCAAGGCGCTGGGGGGACGCGTGGTCGAAGCAGGGCCCGAAAGCGCCTGCCGCCGCTGACCATGACAAACTTGCGCGCAGCAAACGACACCCCGTCATGCAGCCAGGTGACAAGGTCAAGGTCAGCAGCAGCGTGGTGGTGTTCCACCATCCCCAGCACCGCGGGCAGGCCTTCGATCTGGAAGGTCAGGAAGGCGAGGTGGTGTCTGTCCTTGATGACTGGAAAGGTCGCCCCATTAGCCCCACCCTGCCGGTGGTGGTTGCGTTCGGCAAATTCAAGGCCCACCTGCGCAGCGACGAACTGAGCCCCCTCGCCTGAGGCGGAGCATCGGGCCTCAGGCCGACAGATCGCGCGACGGTCGCAGCAGAAAGACACCCTCCTCCCCGTCGATCGCCTGCAGGCAGACCTGAATGGACTCGTGCCGGCCCGTGGGCACAAGACGACCGCAGAAATCGGGCTGGATCGGCAGTTCCCGATGGCCCCGGTCGACCATCACCAGGAGGCTGACCCGCCGCGGCCGCCCCCAAGCCTGCAGGGCCTCCAGGGCCGCACGCACCGTTCGCCCCGTAAAGATCACATCATCAACGAGTACGACCTGCCGGCCATCCAGGCTGACCGGCAGGTCTGTCGGTTGCACAAGACGGGTGCCGACACGCTCCAGATCATCACGATGGAACGTGGGGTCCAGGCTGCCGCAATCGATCACATGACCGCAACTGGCCTGCAGGCGGCTGGCCAGCACGGTCGCCAAGGCGACACCGCGGGTGGGGATGCCGAGCAGCACGAGCTGGCGGCTGTCGGCGACCCCCTCGAGCACCTGGGAGGCCAGACGGTCCATGGTGCGCCCCAGCTCCTGGGCCGAGAGCAGTTCCAACCGGCAGGCATCGTCAACGGGCTGCCGGGAGGGCTGCATGGCACCGGCCCTGCTGGGCTTCAGACGGGGACCAATCCTATGGAGGCAGGGCAGCGGGGCCGGATGTGACCAAAACCTGACGTGGACACGGGTCCACCGGGCGGGCATCGAGCAGCAGGGTAGGTTGGAGTTGATCGGAGTGCGCGTCATCTGCTGCAATCCGGTGATTCGATGCGTGGGTGAAACAGATCGGGTGACAGCAGTTCCCTCCCCCAGCTCCTCCGCACCGGCAGCTGTTGCTGACAACGGCAGACCCTCGGGGTTGCGCGACGCCCAGAAGGTGCCTCCCTTGGTGCTCGCCATTCTTGACGGTTGGGGCTACACAGCTACCGATAGCCACAACGCCATCCGAGCTGCCGAAACCCCGGTGATGGATGCCCTCTGGCATGCCTATCCCCACACCCTGATCGAAGCCAGTGGTGGTTCTGTCGGACTGCCCGACGATCAGATGGGCAATTCGGAGGTGGGTCACCTCACCATCGGATCAGGCCGCATCATTCGTCAGGAACTGGTCCGCATCAGCCAAGCGGTGCGTGACGGGTCCCTGGCCGCCAACCCTGCGCTCAACGCCCTGGCCGATACCCTGCTGGCCAACCAGGGAACGCTGCATCTGATCGGGCTGTGTTCCGATGGCGGGGTTCACAGCCACATCAATCATCTGGGCGGGCTGTTGCAATGGGCAGCCCAGCGCGGGCTGAAGAACGTCTGCATCCATGTGATCACCGACGGGCGAGACACAGCTCCCGGCAGCGCCCTTGGCTTTGTTGAGACGGTTCAGGCCCAGATCGATGCTGCCGGAGTCGGTCGCATCGCCACCCTCTGCGGGCGGTACTGGGCCATGGATCGTGACAACCGCTGGGAGCGCACCGAAAAGGCGTACACCCTGCTGTGCGAATCGCATCCGATCAACGACCAGACCCCAGCCGAGATCCTCGAGCAGTCCTACGCCAGTGGTGTCAGCGATGAATTTCTGGAGCCGGTGCGCCTGGCCGAAGGCCTGATCAAAGCCGGCGATGGGCTGATTTGCTTCAACTTCAGACCGGATCGGGTTCGCCAGCTGATCCGGGCCCTGGTCAATGAGGACTTTCAACCGTTCCAGCGTGAGCGCATCTCGCCCCTGTCGGTGGTCACCTTCACCCAATACGAAAAGGGACTGCCGGTGACGGTGGCCTTTCCGCCCGAATCGCTGGATGGACTGCTTGGTCAGGTGGTGTCCGAAGCGGGGCTGCGCCAGTTCCGCACCGCCGAAACCGAAAAATATCCCCATGTCACCTATTTCATGAATGGGGGTATCGAGCAGGCCTTCCCAGGTGAAGACAGGCATCTGGTTCCCTCTCCCCGGGTGGCCACCTATGACCAGGCTCCGGCGATGGCCGCTGATCAGCTCACCGACAACTGCATCGCCGCCATCAACAAGGGCATTTATTCGCTGGTGGTGATCAATTACGCCAACCCGGACATGGTGGGCCACACCGGTCAGATGGAAGCCACCAAGGCAGCGATCAACACCGTCGACCGCTGCGTTGGGCGGCTGATGGAGGCCACCAACCGCATGGGCGGCACCCTGTTGATCACCGCCGATCACGGCAATGCCGAGGTCATGGAGGGTCCGGATGGGCGCGCCTGGACAGCCCACACCACCAACCCCGTGCCAGTAATCCTGGTGGAAGGGGAGCAACGCAAACTGCCGGGCCATGGCACAGCCGTTCAGCTGCGTGAGGGCGGTGGCCTGGCCGACATCGCCCCCACCCTGCTCGAGATCCTCGGGCTACCCCAACCCCAGACGATGTCGGGCACCAGCCTGATCCAACCCGCTGGGACCCCCAGCAGCCTGGGACGCATCCCCCAGACCCTGGGCATCTAACATCAACCCATGCTCAGCTCGGTTGTCTCCTGGATCTGGATCAGCAGTGGTGTCCTGCTGATCATCTCGGTGTTGCTGCACAGCCCCAAGGGCGACGGCATGGGCGGATTGGCGGCCAGCGGAGGCTCGATGTTCAGCAGCGCCCGCAGTGCCGAACAGACCCTCAACCGCATCAGCTGGACGTTGCTGGCAATTTTTCTGGCGTTGGCCGTGGTGCTCAGCGCCGGTTGGTTGAAATAGGACCGTTCACGCCCCATGCCATCAGCCTTCAGACTGATGGGCTCCTCATTTGACCTGTCATGGAGCGGCGATCGCTGCTGACCAGCCTGTCCATCGCCATAGCAAGCCTGCTTGGCTGGCCTCGCCGGGCCGATGCCGCCAGCAAGGCCGCTGATCCGGCCTGGAACCTGAGCGACGCACAGTGGAAAGCAAGGCTGAGCCCTGCGGCCTATCAGGTGTTGCGGCGCGATGGCACCGAACGGCCGTTCAGCAGCCCGCTCAACAACGAAAAACGCAGCGGGACCTACCACTGCGCCGGTTGCGATCTGCCCCTGTTCAGCAGCAAGAGCAAGTACGACAGCGGCACCGGCTGGCCCAGCTTCTGGCAACCGCTGCCTGGTGCCCTGGGAACCGAGCTCGACTTCAAGTTGATTGTGCCCCGCACCGAATACCACTGCAAACGCTGCGGCGGCCACCAGGGGCACGTCTTCAACGACGGCCCCCGTCCCACCGGCAAGCGCTACTGCAACAACGGAGTGGCTCTCACCTTCAAGCCGGGGGCCGGTTGACGCCAAGCTCTTGGACGTTCAGAACAGCTAGATCGCCGCGATCGCGTCCGTTTCAGAGCGCTGCAGCGATCAGGACTCAACCTGTGAATTCGGTGTTGTAAGCCTCCTCACCGTGGGCATTGATATCGAGGCCCTGGCGCTCCTCCGCATCGGAAGCCCGCAGCGGCATCAGCATGCGCAGCGCCTGCAAAATCACGAACGTACCCACACCCACCCAGAGAAGCGTGAAGCCGGCCGCCTTCAGTTGAATCACGAACTGGGCTGGATTGCCCGCAAGCAGGCCATCGGCACCGGCAGGGTTGACCGCCTTGAGGGCCAGCAGCCCGGTGAGCAGGATGCCGAGCAAGCCCGCCACACCATGCACGGGCAGCACATCGAGGCTGTCGTCGAGATGGGAGCGATTCTTCAGCTGCAGCGCCAGGTTGCAGAGCACCGCTGCGGCAAAGCCGATCACGAGTGCACCCAGGGGGCTGACAAAACCGGCGGCGGGAGTGATGGCCACCAGACCCGACACCGCACCGGTGGCCACTCCCACTGCGGTGGGCTTACCGCGCTGAAGCGTTTCGATCAGCATCCAGCCCAGGGCCGCCGCGGCGCCTGCGGTGTTGGTTGTGAGACAGGCCAGGGAAGCCAGGTTGCCGGCCACCAGACCACTGCCGCCGTTGAATCCGAACCAGCCGAACCAGAGCAGACCAGCCCCCAGCAGGATGAAAGGGACATTGTGCGGCGGAGCGTTGTGCTCCGGATAGTTGCGGCGACGCCCGACCAAAGCCGCCGTCACAGCGGCTCCAACGCCGGAAGCCATTTCCACCACCAGCCCCCCCGCAAAATCAAGAGCCCCCAGACCATCAGGCCCGAGGAAGCCGCCCGGCCCCCACACCATGTGGGCCAGTGGCAGGTAGATGAAAGTGCTCCAGAGGATCACAAAGGCCAGCCAGGCCCGGAAACTCATCCGCTCAACCACCGCACCTGAGATCAGGGCCGGCGTGATGATCGCAAAGGTGAGCTGAAAGAAGGCCACAGCGCCGTGGCTGAGCTGACCGTCGCCGTAGGGAGCTGACCAGTTGCTCAGCCCTGCCCACTGCAGACCGCCAATGAACGGTGCCAGCGGACCACTGCCAGGAGAGAAAGCCAGGCTGTAGCCGAACAGCACCCAGAGCACGCTCACCAAGCCCATGGCAGCGAAGCTCATCACCATCGTGTTGAGCACATTGCGGCTGCGCACAAACCCGGCATAGAAGAGCGCCAAGGCCGGGGTCATCATCAACACCAGCGCCGCACTGATCAGCACAAAACCGTTGTTGGCGCTGTGGAGCGCCGGATCGACTGCAACAAGAGACAAAAACGCTGGATCAGCTGCGGCAACCCTGCTAAACCAGGGACCCACTTTTCGTATTGATTGCTACCAAACCCACTTCAGACCGTATCGGATGTGACATTTAGCAATCCCCTCGTTGTACGGCGGCTGAGGGGTTGACAAAAAAAAGCGCCCTTGCGGGCGCCCTTGCGAATCCGAGATCGGATCAGCGATCAATAGTCGAAGTCGCCGCCGCCCATGCCGCCGCCGGCAGGAGCTGCTTCCTTCTTCTCGGGCAGATCGGCCACGATGCACTCGGTGGTGAGCACCATGCCGGCGATCGAGGCGGCATTCTGCAGACCGGAGCGGGTCACCTTGG
>CAZJIF010000014.1:0-30482 GCA_964546045.1 uncultured Klebsiella sp.
TCCAGGGTCAGCTGGTGTACGACCCGGCCGTGGCCCAGACCTCCGAGTGGGAAGGGTTGACCAAGGAAGGCAACCTGGCTCGCCTGGCCGAGATGGGCATCACGGATCCTGATCGCGTTTACGAAGCCGAAGAGCTGGCCTGCGGCGAGAACGTCGTCTTCGCAGCAACCGGCATCACCGACGGGCTGCTGTTCGACGGCGTCAAATTCGAAAAGGATTGCACCCGCACCAGCTCGCTTGTCATCAGTACCCTCGACAACACGGCCCGGTTCACGACCACCGTGCACATCAAGGACGGCGCGCAGAGTATCGCTCTGCGCTGATCGGAGCACCCCCAGCGTCCATGCATCTCGCCGTCATTGGCCTCAGTCATCGCACGGCTCCTGTGGAGATCCGTGAACGTCTGAGCATTCCCGAACAGACCATGGAGCTCTCGCTGCGGGAGCTCCGGGGTGATGAACAGGTGCTTGAGGCCTCAATCCTCAGCACCTGCAACCGACTCGAGATCTACACCCTGTTGCGCCATCCCGAGCTCGGGATCTCGGCGGTTGGCTCATTTCTGAGCCGCCATTCAGGGCTTGGTGTGGCGGAACTCGAACCACACCTGTTCACTTATCACCACGAAGAGGCCGTCGCTCACCTGCTCCGGGTGTCGGCAGGCCTTGATTCCTTGGTGCTGGGCGAGGGCCAGATCCTCTCCCAGGTCAAAAAAATGGTGCGGCTCGGCCAGGAGCATCGCTCCGTCGGGCCCATTCTCAACCGTCTGATGAATCAGGCGGTGAGCACCGGCAAGCGGGTGCGCACCGAGACCAACCTCGGCACCGGTGCTGTCTCCATCAGCTCTGCAGCCGTTGAGCTGGCCCAGCTCAAGGTGGGGCAAGCCCGCGGGCTGGACCAACTGGTCAGCCTCGAGGATGAGCAGGTGGCCGTGGTCGGTGCTGGTCGCATGGCCAGGCTTCTGCTGCAGCATCTGGCCGCCAAGGGGTGCCGCGGTGTGGTGCTCCTGAACCGCACGGTTCAGCGGGCCGAGCAGATGGCCGCCGATTTCCCGGCGCTACCGGTGCAGTGTCGACCGATCGATGATCTGGACCACTGCCTGAGCACCTGTTCTCTGGTCTTCACCAGCACGGCGGCTGAAGACCCGATCATCGACGCGGCGCGCCTGGGTCCTCTGAACCGTCGCTCGAGCCTGATGCTCGTCGATATCGGTGTACCGCGCAACATCGCTGCTGACGTCAGTGCCCTGAGCGGCGTTCAGCGTTATGACGTTGACGACCTGCAGGAGGTGGTCAACCGAAACCAGGAAGCCCGCCGGGAGATGGCTCAGGAAGCTGAAGCCATGCTGGCCGAAGAATCCAGGCTGTTCCTGGAGTGGTGGGATGGCCTGGAGGCTGTGCCGGTGTTGAACCGGCTCCGCCGCCAGCTCGAGGACATTCGCGAGTCCGAGCTGCAGAAAGCCCTCTCGCGGATGGGCCCAGATTTTTCGGCCCGTGAACGCAAGGTCGTGGAAGCCCTGAGCAAGGGAATCATCAACAAGATCCTGCACAACCCTGTCACCCAGTTGCGCGCCCCCCAGAGCCGTCAGCAGCGTCACGCCAGTATGCGGGCCCTCAGCGAGCTGTTTGAGCTGCATGAGGGTGCTGATGAGGCCTGAACCCTCTGCAACAGTTCGTGCCGTGGTGGTCCTAAACACTCGCGTCAGAGCAGGGCGCTCCGGTACGGTCGCTGCACCCCAGACAAGGCCATTGCCATGAAGCGTGTTCTCGCGATCATTCTTGGCGGTGGTGCCGGCACACGGCTCTATCCGCTCACCAAGATGCGGGCAAAACCGGCTGTGCCTCTGGCAGGCAAATATCGTCTGATCGACATCCCGATCAGCAACTGCATCAACTCAGAGATCAACAAGATCTATGTATTGACTCAGTTCAACAGTGCCTCATTGAACAGGCACCTCACCATGACCTTCAACCTGTCCGCCGGGTTCGGGCAGGGCTTCGTTGAAGTCCTGGCTGCTCAGCAGACTCCTGACAGTCCAAGTTGGTTTGAAGGAACGGCTGATGCGGTCCGCAAATACCAATGGCTGTTTCAGGAATGGGATGTCGATCATTACCTGATCCTCTCTGGTGATCAGCTGTACCGCATGGACTACAGCAGATTTGTCCAGCATCACATTGATACCGGGGCCGACCTGACTGTTGGTGCGTTGCCTGTCGATGCAGCCCAGGCCGAAGGATTCGGTCTGATGCGCACCAGCAGTGACGGTCGCATTCAAGAGTTCCGCGAAAAGCCCAAAGGCGCAGACCTTCAGGCGATGCGGGTGGATACGCAAAGCCTTGGACTGTCCGCAGAGGAGGCAGCCAAGCGCCCCTACCTGGCGTCGATGGGGATTTATGTGTTCAGCCGTCAAACCTTGTTTGACCTGCTTCACAGCAATCCAACCTCTACTGATTTTGGCAAGGAAATCATTCCCACTTCGCTTGCCCAGGGTGACCGGTTACAGAGTTATCTCTTCGATGATTACTGGGAAGACATCGGCACGATTGGCGCTTTCTACGAAGCCAACCTGGCGTTGACCCAGCAGCCCAACCCCCCGTTCTCCTTCTACGACGAGAAATTTCCGATCTACACCCGCCCGCGTTATCTGCCGCCGAGCAAGCTCCAGGATGCTCAGGTCACCGAATCCATCATCGGCGAGGGGTCGTTGCTCAAATCCTGCAGCATTCACCATTGCGTCCTGGGTGTCCGCTCCAGAGTCGAGGATGAGGTTGTCTTGCAGGACACGCTTTTGATGGGGGCTGATTATTTTGAGTCCTCCGAGGAGCGTGCACTGCTTCGTGAGCGTGGGGGCATTCCTGTTGGCGTCGGTCGTGGCACAACTGTCAAGGGTGCGATTCTTGATAAAAATGTGCGTATTGGTCAGAACGTCACGATTATCAACAAGGATCGGATTGAAGAGGCTGATAGGCCTGAATTGAACTTCTACATCCGTAATGGCATTGTTGTTGTCGTCAAGAACGGCACGATTGCAGACGGCACTGTGATCTAGCCGACATTCCGACGGCCTTGGTGCGGGATTCAACACAGCGGCATGTGACAGCGGGCGTCGATCGGTTGGATCTCCCTGCAGCCATCGCCACACTGTGGGGGACATGCTTCCTGGATCCCTCCCATGGGCAAGGCTCACTTCGGCCTGATCGGCCTCGGTGTGATGGGCGAAAACCTTGTGCTCAATGCCGAGCGCAACGGGTTTTCCTCGGTGGTCTACAACCGCACCCACGCCAAGACCCTGGAATTCCTGGCTGGTCGCGGTGCCGGCAAGGACATCATTGGCGCCGCCACCCTTGAGGAGTTCGTCGCTGCGCTCGAGCGCCCGCGCCGGATTCTGATGATGGTCAAGGCAGGCCAACCGATCGATGATCTGATTGCCACCCTCTCGCCACTGCTCGAAGAGGGGGATCTGTTGATCGACGGCGGCAATTCGCTCTACACCGACACCGAACGCAGGGTTGCCGAACTCGAAAGCAAGAGCTTCGGCTACATCGGCATGGGTGTTTCGGGCGGCGCCAAGGGCGCTCTCGAGGGTCCGAGCATGATGCCGGGGGGTACCCGTACCGCTTACGACGCCATCGAGAGCCTCGTGCGCAAGATGGCGGCCCAGGTCGATGACGGCCCTTGCGTCACCTACATCGGCCCCGGTGGTGCAGGCCATTTCGTCAAGACCGTGCACAACGGCATCGAGTACGGCATCGAACAGGTGCTAGCCGAGGCCTATGACCTGATGAAGCGGGTCGGCGGTCTCGATGGCACCCAGATGGCCGATGTTCTGGCCCAGTGGAACAGCACTGAGGAACTGGCTTCGTTTCTGGTGGAGATCACCGAGGTCTGCCTGCGCACCAAGGATCCCGACAGCGGGACGGATCTTGTGGAGGCCATCGTCGATGCGGCAGGCCAGAAAGGCACGGGTCTGTGGACGGTTGAGAGCGCCCTCAACATGGGCATTGCCGTGCCGACGATCTATGCAGCCCTGAATGCACGGGTGATGAGCTCGCTGCGTCCCGAGCGCCTGGCTGCCGAGGCGGTGCTCCCGGCCGCACGCCCGGCCAGCACCCCGAGCCATGCGTATTCCCTCGGGGATGGCGCTGATCTGAGCGATCTCCGGGACGCCACCATCCTGGCCGCCATGGCCAGCTATGCCCAGGGCATGGCGTTGTTGCAGGAGGCCAGCAAGCTGCACAACTACAACCTGGACTTTGCCGCCATCGGGCAGATCTGGAAGGGGGGCTGCATCATCCGTGCCCGCCTGCTGCAGCGCATCCAGAACGCTTACACCGCCAATCAGGCCCTCCCCAACCTGTTGATTGACCCCTGGTTCGCCGAGCAGGTCAATCGCCGCATCGGTGGACTCCGCCGCATTGTTGCCGGCGCTGCTTTGGCCGGCATTCCTGTTCCCTGCTTCAGCAGCACCCTCGATTACATCACCAGTTATGGCAGCGGCCGCTTGCCCCAGAACCTGGTCCAAGCCATGCGCGATTGCTTCGGCAGTCACACGTACCAGCGGGTGGACCGGGATGGCACCTTCCACACCGAGTGGCTGGTATGACCACCTACCGCGTCCAGGTCTGCAGCTCCCCTGAGGAGCTTGCCCGTCACTGCGCCGAGCAGATTGCCACGACGATCGATCAGGCCCTGGGTGAGCGGGACCGGTGTCAGATCGCTCTTGCAGGGGGCGAAACGCCGAAGCCTGCTTACACCCTGCTGGGTCGTCAGCATTTGCCCTGGGACAGGGTTGATGTGTTGTTGGGCGATGAGCGCTGGGTCGCCCCCGAGGACCCCAGCAGCAATGCGCGGATGCTGCGGGAGACCTTGCTGGCCAAGCCTGAGCCGGGCAGCGGCGCACGGTTTCATCCGGTCCCGACCGAGCTTGCGGATCCACAGACAGGGGCTGCCGCCTTTGCCGACCTGCTGCAGACCGTGTGCCCGGGCCGTCCCCCCCAGCTCGACCTGGTGTTGCTGGGGCTGGGTGACGACGGCCATACAGCGTCGTTGTTCCCAGGGACGGCTGCCCCGCGGGTGGTGGATCGGTGGACCACGATTGGCGAAGGAAAAGGGCTGCCCCGGGTCACCCTGACGGCCCCGGTTCTCAGTGCCGCCCGCAGGGTGATTTTTCTGGTCAGTGGCAGCGGCAAGCAACAGGCCCTGGCAAGGTTGCTGGATCCTGACGAAGACGTGCAGCGCACCCCCGCCCGGCTGGTTCAACCAGCGTCCGAGGTGTTGGTGATCACCGACCAGGCCGCCGCTGCTGTTCTTGGTGATCTGCCAGGCTCAAGCCCAGCGTCGTGAAGGGCCGATGACCCAGCTTGAAGCCAGGCAGCTGTTTGCCGGCGCCGGTTTTGCAGGCTGGCACGCTCTCAATGACCCGATCATGGGAGGTCGCAGCAGCGGCCAGGTCCAGATTCACAGCGAGCAAGGCCTGGTCTTTACGGGGGAGGTGGTCGAGCAGGGGGGCGGGTTCATCAGTGCCCGCTCTCCCCAGCTGTCGCCACCCCTCGACCTGTCGAAACAGACTGCCCTGGAGCTGGAAATCGCCGGTGAAGGCCGCCGCTTCAAGCTTGCACTCGCCTGCAACGATGGCGTTGCTGGCCTCACCAACCTGATGCCTGGAGGCCTGCGCTGGGTGAGTGAATTCGGCACCAACGCCGAGGGGTTCACCACCGTGACCCTGCCCTTTGCCCATTTGACTCCCTCGGTTCGGGCGCAACCGGTTCAGAGCTTGCCGTTGGGGTACGTGCCCCGTTTTGATCCGTCGCGGATCACCCGTTTGCAGCTCTTGCATTCCAAGTTTGATGACCAGGGCGGGCTCAACCAGGGTTTCAGGCCTGGCCCGATTCACCTGGTTCTCCGTCAGATCAGGTCTGTCTCTGTCCCATCCACCAGCGACTGACACAAGGGGGATTCCATGGACGAGAGCAGCGAACTGGACCTGCTCCAGCTTGTGGCTCAGGCCGCTGACCTGTGCTGCAAGCCGTTTCGTCATGCAGTGCGGTTTCATGGCGCTGACCCTGGCACCATCGGCGACTGCAGCGACTGCTGCCTGCTGATCGAGGCTCGCAATGGCGAGGGGGAGCGGCTGATCGCGCACGATCTGGAACTGGAGATCTACCGCAGCGGCAGCGACCTCAATTTGATGCTGAGCTCAGTGTCCGATGACCAGGCGCCCGTGCTTTGGCATGGCAACCATGCCGTCTGGATGCTGGCATCGACGGGGCAACCCTGTGAACGCCCCAGTGGGGGAGCTCCACTGGAAGCGTTGTGCCGTCGCCTGAAGGCCCTGCTGTCCATCGAGCTGGACGATGGTGGGGTTGATCACACTTGATCGGTGACGGCCCCGATGCTGCTGCTGCTGACCAGGCGTGCATATT
This sequence comes from uncultured Klebsiella sp., assembly GCA_964546045.1. Lineage (GTDB taxonomy): Bacteria > Cyanobacteriota > Cyanobacteriia > PCC-6307 > Cyanobiaceae > RGUW01. Next base: position 6,420 of record CAZJIF010000014.1, read on the forward strand.
TGCCCAGAACGCCAGTGCGGTAGCGCGGCTCGGGTTTGACCCAGGCGGCGCGACGACGGTCCAGCTCGTCATCGCTGACGTTGAGTTGGATCAACAGCTGGTGGGCATCAACGGTGATGCTGTCGCCCTCGTGCACAAGGGCAATGGTGCCCCCCACCGCGGCCTCGGGAGCCACGTGGCCCACCACCATGCCGTAGGTGCCGCCTGAAAAACGGCCGTCGGTGATCAGGGCCACAGAATCACCCAAGCCCTCACCGATGATCGCTGCCGTGGGGGCCAGCATCTCGCGCATGCCCGGCCCGCCCACCGGCCCCTCGTAGCGGATCACCACCACATCGCCCGCATGGATCTGCTTGGCCAGAATCGCAGCCAGGGCCTCCTCCTCGCTTTCAAACACCCGGGCCGGGCCAGTGACCGAGGGGTTCTTGACGCCGCTGATCTTGGCCACACTGCCCTCACTGGCCAGGTTCCCCTTGAGAATGGCCAGATGTCCCTGGGCATAAAGCGGGTTGCTGAGCGGACGGATCACGTCCTGGCCAGCGGGGGGCTCGCTGGGTACGTTGGCCAGCACGTCACGGAGGGTTTTGCCCTCGACCGTGCGGCAGTCGCCGTGCAGTAGGCCCGCGTCGAGCAGCAGTTTCATGACCTGGGGAATGCCGCCGGCATTGTGCAGATCCACGGTGACAAAGCGGCCGCTGGGCTTGAGATCGCAGATCACGGGCACCCGTTGGCGAATGGCCTCGAAGTCATCGATGGTCAGCACCACGCCAGCGGTGCGGGCCACCGCGAGCAGGTGCAGCACCGAGTTGGTCGAGCCGCCCACCGCCATGATCACCGAAATGGCATTTTCAAAAGCCTCCCGGGTCAAAAGGTCTCGGGGGCGAATGTTTTGGGCGATCGCATCGACCAGAACTTCGGCACTCCGCGCGGCGCTGTCGGCTTTTTCAGGGTCTTCAGCGGCCATGGTGGAGCTGTAAGGCAGGCTCAGACCCATCACCTCAAAGGCGGCGCTCATCGTGTTGGCGGTGAACATGCCGCCGCAACTGCCCGCTCCGGGACAGGCGTTCTTTTCGATCGCAGTGAGCTGCTGCTCGTCGATCTTGCCCCCGCTGTACTGCCCGACCGCCTCAAAGGCGCTGACGACGGTCAGGTCGCAGGCCCCCAGCTTGCCCGGCTTGATCGTGCCGCCGTAGACGAACACAGCCGGAATGTTCATGCGCGCCATGGCCAGCATCGCCCCTGGCATGTTCTTGTCACAGCCGCCGATCGCCAGCAGGCCGTCCATGCTCTGGGCGTTGCAGGCCGTTTCAATGGAGTCTGCGATGACCTCGCGGCTCACCAGGGAATATTTCATGCCCTCGGTGCCCATCGAGATGCCGTCGCTGACCGTGATGGTCCCAAAGGTCTGCGGCATCGCGCCCGCCCTCTGGGCGGCCTGCTCAGCCCGACGGGTCAGGTCGTTGAGCCCGATATTGCACGGGGTGATGGTGCTGTAGCCATTGGCGATGCCGATGATCGGCTTGTTGAAATCAGCGTCACCAAAGCCGACCGCCCGCAGCATGGCCCGGTTTGGCGAGCGCTGGATTCCCTGGGTGATGGCTGCGGAGCGAAGCATGGGCGGTCTTTGATGCCGCTCTGCAACCTACCGACTCTCCAGGCTCTCGAGCTGGCGACGGACGTCATCGATCGCCTGGTTCAGTTCGTGAACCTTGTCATGCAGTTCCCGCTCGCCCGTCATCGAGCGATCAGCGGGGTCGTTGAGCGTGTCCACGTCGCCCAGCTCTGACAGGCGGCTTAGCCGCAGATTGCGGGGCTGGGCGCGCCGCCGTTCTGCTTCCGAGAGCAGCCACCAGGCCAGCCCAGCGGCACCCAACACAGCGCCGGCCATGGCGCTGACCACAAGGGCACTGCCGGATCCTGCTTCGGACTGTCGAGCCATTGCTGCCAAACGGTGCGCTGCTGCCAGGCTAACGGGACTGGCTAAACCCAAACAGACGTGTGTCGACACTGCCGATCCCAGGACGAATCACTCCGTCCTGATCGAGGTCGGGATCAATGGCGGCGCAATGCAGGGTCAGCTCGCCATGGCGTTCTCCGATCGCCTGCAGCGCCGGTGCCGCGGCAATGGCCGTGATCAGTCGCAGACGGGCGCCCTGCACTCCCGCTGCGGCAAGTCTGTCGAGCACCAGGAGCAAGGGCTCGGGATCGGCTAGCTCGCCCCAGAACAGCACCACACCGCAATCCTGGGGTAGGGGCTCTGGCAGGGCGAACAAGCTGAACCCGCCGTCGGTGACACGCAAATGTCCCACCTGGGCAGCCGGCAGCACCGTCTGCCCCCCCTGCCACAAACCCAGTCCAGCCCGCAGTGCGACCACCGCCAAGAGGGGAATGGAAGCGTCCACCACGTCCCCGCTGGTCGGGGATGCTTCGCTGTTGACCTCGACTCGCCGGCGGGGGAGCCAGTCACGCATCGCTTCATAGGTCAACCATCGCCCCAGTTCGCCCATCGCTGTGGCATAGAGGGGTTGCGGCGTCTGGACGTCGCGCAGAACAGTCAGCCAGTGGCTCAGCAGGGGGTGAGGCGGGACCACAACCCGCAGGGCCATTGCCATGGCTGCCATAACTTGTTGGACCACCGTAAATCCCGCCCCATGGCCCGATTGCTTGCCGCTGTGATGCTGGTCTGTGTTGTCTGGCTCGCCGGTCTCGGGTCCGTGTTGATCGGTGCGCAGCCCGCCTGGGCGATCACGGCACCCGAACTGCGAAGTCAGCGCTCCCTTCAGGAGCTTCAACCCGACATGCATGGTCGGGATCTGAAGCAGCAGGAGTTTCTTAAGGCGGAACTGGCGGGATTTGATTTCAGTGGTGCTGACCTGCGTGGGGCAGTGTTCAACGGCAGCAACCTGCAGCAGAGCAACCTGCAGGGAGCCGACCTCGAAGACGCCGTGGCTTACGCCAGTCGCTTTGATGGCGCCGATCTGCGCGATGCCGTGTTGCGCAACGCGATGTTGATGCAAAGCCACTTCGCCGGTGCCGAGATCACGGGTGCCGACTTCAGCGATGCGGTTCTTGACCTGCCAGAACAGAAAGCTCTCTGCCGCCGGGCCACGGGCAACAACAGCCGCACCGGCGTCAGCACCCGCGACAGCCTTGCTTGCCGATGATCAGTTCAATTCCTGCCGTGACCACCATGCACAAACGCTTACCGGTCACAGTCGTGACAGGTTTTCTAGGGGCGGGGAAGACCACCGTTCTACGGCACCTGCTCCAGTCCAGCGGCAAACGGCTGGCCGTGGTGGTCAACGAGTTCGGAGAGGTCGGAATCGACGGCGACCTGTTGCGCGCCTGTGGGTTCTGCCCGGAGGACGAACTCGACGGCCGTCTCGTTGAACTGGCCAACGGTTGCCTCTGCTGCACGGTTCAGGATGACTTCCTGCCAACAATGGAACGCCTGCTGCAGCGAGCCGATCAACTGGATGGCATCGTCGTCGAAACCAGTGGATTGGCCCTTCCTGAACCACTGGTGGCTGCATTTGGCTGGCCATCGATCAGAGCCCGAACCCGCGTCCACGCCGTGGTGACTGTTGTCGATGGTCAGGCCCTGGCCTCGGGGCATGTGGTGGGTGACCCGTCCGCGCTCGAAGCACAGCGGCAGGCCGATCCCAGCCTGGATCACCTGGATGCGATCGAGGATCTGTTCGATGACCAGTTGCAGGCTGCTGACCTGGTGTTGATCAGCCGGGCTGACTGCATCCCGGAGACGACGCTGGAGACGCTCAGAACCACACTGGAGCACCGGTGCCGCAGTGGCACTGCCCTCGTTCCGGTGGCCGACGGCGTTGTGGATCCGGCGTTGCTGCTGGGTGAACTGGCCAACCCTGCTGACGAGGTCGGCGCACGGACAGGCTCGAAACCGGACCATGACCATGACCATGACCATGACCATGACCATGACCATGACCATGACCATGAGCACAGCCACGTCCTGATCGAGTCGTTGGTGTTAAACCTCAACGCCAGCTGGCAACAGGACCAGCTCGAACAGGCGCTCAGCGACGTCTTGAGCCAACAGACGGTGCTCAGGCTCAAGGGGTGGTACGCAAGCCCGGCAAAACAGCGTCTGTTGCAGATCCAGGGGGTTGGCCCAAGGTTGAACTGCTGGTACGAGGGATCCGCACAACCCGAACATCTGAACAACCGGCTGGGGCAACTCAGACTTGTGGTGCTGGGTTTTGGTCTCGAGCAGATCGCCCTGGAGCGCACCCTTCTGCAGCAGGCCATCAGAGACGGGAGCACAAGCGTGCCCTGAGCTGCAAGCGCGACAACGGGCTGGCTGCTCCATCGAGTCAATCAAGGGGAATCGCCCCGCGGGCACACACACCGTCCCAGCAGAGACTGGCATCGGCCAACCAGCGAGCTTGCACCGGTTGCCATGGCTCCGAACCCCTGCGCATGTGCACGCGCCCGCGACCGTCATGCCTGAACTGGAGGCTCAGCTGTGCGCCGATCCTCAAGCGCCAACCGAGCCCATGGCCATCGAGCTGCATCGTGCAGGGCAGCCAAGGGCCCTGTTGCAGACGACAGGTCAGCGGATCCGATGCTCCGGCAGCGCTCTCAACCGCCACCCCCTGAAGGGCCAGCACCACAATCCATTGGAGCAACCTGCGTGGGCACACCCCGTCTGGCCCCTCCTGCTCGGCTGCTGCTGCCTCCACCGTGATCACCCCCGAATGGGGTGCGGTGCACTGGCTGGCAAGATTTAACAACTGTGCGTCTGGCTCCCGTGCCCCTTTATCGCGCCCGTGTCCTGGTCTCCTTGAGGCCGTCGGTACTCGACCCGGCCGGCGAGGCGACCAGGGCGGCAGCTGCACGCCTGGGAGTCAATGGTGTCCAGCGTTTGCGCATCGGCAAGGCCGTTGACGTGGAACTCGAGGCGGATGGCCTCGAAGCCGCCCGCACCCAGCTTGAGCTGCTCAGCGATCGTCTGCTGGCCAATCCGGTGATTGAGAACTGGACGCTGGAACTGCTCGAGACCGCCCCAACGGAGGCCTGATCCATGACCCTGGGCATCGTGGTGTTTCCGGGTTCCAACTGTGACCGGGATGTGCAATGGGCGGCGCAAGGCTGCTTGGGGATTCCCACACGCTTTCTCTGGCATGAGGAGACAAGCTTCAACGACCTTGATGGTGTCGTGATCCCGGGGGGATTCAGTTACGGGGACTATCTTCGCTGTGGGGCCATTGCCAGGTTTGCGCCTGTGCTGCAGGAGGTGGTTCGGTTTGCTGAATCCGGAGGCCCTGTCCTCGGAATCTGCAATGGATTCCAGGTGCTCACCGAACTGGGACTGCTTCCGGGGGCGTTGACCCGCAACGAGAAGCTGCACTTTGTCTGCGAAACCGCTGAGCTCACGGTCGAGCCTGGTTCCTGCAAGTGGTTGCAGGGGTACAGCCACGGCGAAGTGCTGCATGTGCCGATCGCCCATGGCGAGGGCCGCTACCAGATTGAATCAGAGTCATTGAAGGCGCTGGAAGCGAACGGGCAGGTTGTTCTGCGGTATCGCAACAACCCCAATGGCTCGGTGGGTGCTGTGGCCGGTCTTTGCAATGCAGCCGGAAATGTCCTGGGTCTGATGCCGCACCCTGAACGAGCCTGTGATCCCGCTACAGGTGGCATCGACGGTCAACGGTTGCTGGCCTCGTTGGTGGGCTGAGGCCACAAAAAAAGGGGGGAGAGCCCCCCCTGCATGCCGATCGTCCGTGACGGTCAGTTGACAGCGGCAAAGAAATCCTTGGACTTGACAGGATCGGGATTCATGGTCTTGTCGCCAGGATTCCAGTTCGCGGGGCAGACTTCATCGGGATGGGACTGCACGTACTGGAATGCCTGCAGCAGACGCAGGGTCTCGTCGACGCTGCGGCCCACGGGCAGGTTGTTGATCGTGGCCTGCATGATCACACCCTGGGGGTCGATGATGAACAGCCCGCGCAGGGCGACACCGGCCTCTTCATCGAGAACCTCATAGGCGCGGGCGATCTCCTTCTTGAGGTCGGCGACGAGGGGATAGGCGATGTCGCCGATACCGCCACTCTTGCGGTCGGACTGAATCCAGGCCAAGTGGCTGAACTCGCTGTCGACGGAAACACCCAGCACTTCACAGTTGCGGCTCGAGAACTCGCTGTAGCGGTCGGAGAACGCCGTGATTTCAGTCGGGCAAACGAAGGTGAAATCGAGGGGGTAGAAGAACAGGACGACGTACTTGCCCCGGTACTGGGAGAGGGACACCGTCTTGAATTCCTGGTCCACCACAGCGGTGGCGGTGAAATCGGGAGCAGGCAGGCCGACGAGCCGGGACATGGTTGGATTGCTTGGTGATCAGGACGAAACGCGCCGAGAGACGCTTGAGGCTTAACCAAAGTCGAACCGACTTCATGTTGAGCCCGTTACAACCTATCACAATTCTGTGGGCAGGACCCAAGGCCTAGGCTGGGACCATGATTTGGACTGCCATGAGCTGGGACCCCACGGTGCTGCGCAAATACAACACCACCGGCCATTTTCGGCTGTTGAATCAGGTGCGCAGCGAACTCAAGTCCAATCCGCTGGTGCGCCCAAAGGACGGTGAGCGCATCGGCGAGGTGAACCGCAGCAAGGCTCTGGTCCGCGCGATTGAGGCCAAACAGGTCTCCCAGGCCCGTGGACGTCGCCAGGCGTCCCGCGACGCGGGCCTGGGTGTTGTTCTGGAATCCCAGCTCCCCATCGTCAGCACGACGGACTGGGCCGACCAACAGGCGCCCCATGAGACGACTGAAGGAGATTCGCAGGGGGGATTTCGCGACAGGCTGGACGCGGTGGATCTGCGCTGAGGAAGCGCTGATCCCCAGCCACAATGGCTCGGGGGAGACTTGAACTCCCGACCTTGGGGTTATGAATCCCACGCTCTAACCAGCTGAGCTACCGAGCCGCGGTGAACAGACTTTAAACGATCGCCTGCCTGGGCCTCAGGCGCGCTGGGGCAGCAACTGCAATGGATTGACCGCCCCCCGGCCCGGCGGATGAATCTCAAAGTGAAGGTGAGGACCCGTACTCCGTCCGGTGCTGCCCATCAACGCGATCTGCTCACCTTGGCTGACCGTGTCGCCGGGTTGAACCAGCAGGCGGCTGTTGTGGGCGTACAGGCTACGGCTGCCGTCCTCATGGCTGAGGGTCACCAGGTAGCCATATCCGCCGCTGTGCCAGCCCGAGAAGGCAACAACACCATCCTTGGCGGCGATGATCGGTGTGCCGACATTGTTGGCGATGTCGATGCCCTTGTGCATTCGACCCCAGCGCCAGCCGAACCCTGAGCTGAACATGCCGCGGGCTGGCCAGATCCAGCCATCCGATGAAAGCTCCTGGCGGTTGCGGTCACCATCGTCACCGAAGTCAGGAAGTTCAGGCCAACTCAGGCCGCCGCTCGTGCCCGGTCGGACCCCCAGAAGCAGCCGCGGGCGGGCCGTAGCTGACTGCATCACACGGACCGGGGAACCGACCACCAGCCGGGCTGTTTCCAGACCCGGATTGAGCTTGAGCAGCTCCTGCAGGGTCATGCCATAGCGGTTGGCGATCTTGCGAACACTGTCGCCAAACCTGACGATGGCATTGGACTCGACCGGGGGCAACTCCTGCAGTGGGGGCGTGCGGCGCAGATCCGAACTGTCGATTTGCGGGACGAGCTTGGCCAGCCTGACCTGCTGACTGGGCAGGACCAACCAGTCCCCCTTGGCGAACTGATGGTCGGAGCCAACGTCGTTGAGGCTGGCCAGCCGTGTGCCGGCGAGGTTGAGCGTGCTAGCCAATTGCTCGAGCTGAGCTGGCTGACGCAGACGAACCCAGACCCGATCGTGCGATGGCCCGGCAACGGGGTTAACAGGAGGCAGTGAGGCCAGCAGACGGTTCTGCTCTGAGAGGTCCCACCCTTGTGGTGCCATGGCCACCACAACTGCGGGCGTCCCGATCGCGGCCAACGCCAATCCGGTCCAACACAGTCGCAGCTTCATCGATTACCCATCGAACATCACCCGTTGGAGAAGCCACCATCCGTGGGGCGCGCAGACAGTAACGCACAGAACCTTTCAAATCAAGTATTGCTGGCTACGAGAGGGCATGCTGAAAAGGTGAGAGCCGCTGTGCCGCAATGGATTTCAGATGCTGTTGTGATTCAGCTGACGCAGGGATTCAAACAGGACCACCCCAACGGACACCGAGAGGTTCAACGAGCGCACACCCGCTGTAGCCGGTGTCGCGGCATGTCGCATGGGAATCACGAGTCTCGCGTCGCAACTGTTGATCACTGCGCTCGGTAGCCCGTCGGTTTCGCGTCCAAACAGCAGCCAGTCATCGTTTTGGAAGCGAAAATCGGTGTAGGGCTGCTCAGCGTGGCTACTCAGGGCCACCAGTCGTCCACCTGAATGACGGACGACCTTCAGCAAGCCGGCCCAGTCCCTATGCCGATGCAGGTCGACCAGGGGCCAGTAATCCAGTCCAGCCCGCCGCAGGTACCGATCCTCCAGCGAGAAACCCAGGGGTTCGACCAGATGCAGGGCTGTACCAGTGGCGGCACAGGTGCGTGCCACGTTGCCCGTGTTCGGTGGGATCTGGGGCTCGAACAGCACCACATGGGGCATGGGGTTTAGGGGGGCGGGGCAGTGGGGATGGGCTGGCTGATGGCCAACAGATTCAGCGCCCGGCCATGCAGGACCAACCACGCCCCATCGCAGCAGGGCATCAGATCCTGGAGCAGCTGCCCCAGGCGTTGCCGAAACAGACCGCCGATGGCTGTTGCTGGCACAACGCCCCAGCCGGCTTCTTCGCCAACCAGGACCAGTGGCACAGGGGAGCGAACAATGCTGTCCATGAGGTCCTGGCAGCGTGCCTGCCATGCGGGTCCGTCCAGTGCCAACGCACCGGCCACCCAGGTCCCGAGAGAGTCAACCAACACGATGCGTCCGGCTGAGCACTGCCGCAGGGCCGCGGACAGATCCTGGCCCACCTCCAGGCATTGCCAAGAGGGGGGCCTGCGTTCGCGATGGCGACGCAACCTGCATTGCCAGTCGGGGTCGTCCGGACGTTGGGGACCGGTGGCCATGTAGGTCACCGGTGTGTTGGCAGCAGCAACGAGTTGCTCGGCAAACAGACTCTTGCCGCTGCTGGCCGGACCCGTGACCAGGGTGAGGTGCTGCAGCTCACCCACCACCATTCATGTTGCGCAGGGTCGCAACAGACGACGGGGAAACACGATTGAGATAACGGAAAATCCAGTATTTGAAGATGGTTGCCAAGACCACTGGAAAGGTGGCGATGAACAACATGATGAAATTTTCTCGAGCCGGCACGCCGATGTGATGCGCCACGCCATCGAGAAGAACGGTCCATCCCTCAGGGGAGTGAAAGCCAACAAAAATGTCAGTAAATAAGATAATCGTGAAAGCCTTGGCGCTATCGCTGAGACCGTAGATCATCTCGTCGATGAAGCCACGCAAAACCTGAAGATCTCGCCTACAGACGACACAGACAAGCGCAAAGCCAAGCAATGCAAACAGATCGGCTATGACATTTTTGATCGCTTCAGTGCTTTCCTGGTCGGCCTGGTCCTTCAGCGACTGGGCGCGCTCCGCCAATTGTTGCTGCAACTGCTCTCGCGTGGGCAAAGGCTGGCCTTTGAGCAACGCGTCAAACTCAATCTCAGCCTGGAAAACCCTGAGTTTCTCGACAGCTTTTTCCTCAAGGGCAGGCTTGGGGTAGGACAGAAACGCGCTGTCAGGAGCGTATCGGTCAACCAATGGAGACACGAGAAAAAGTCGGCTCGACTGTTGAACCAGAACCGGCACAAGAATGAGCAACAACAACACTCGTAGCGACACCAGTGTCGAATCACGGCGACGTCTGAAACCAGCCACCACGGAGGCTTCGGCTTCCGGATCCAATTGGCGCCTGACCTGGTCAACAACCCCGATCAAGCTGCGGGGGAGAACCTCTGGAGAGCGGCTCAGCGAAGGCAGTTGTTTGCGGTTGGAATAACGCAGGACGATCGCTTCAATCAGCTGATATTGGCGTGACTCCTGTCCCGAAAATTCACTGCGATGGGGTTCAAGCGCGTCCTGAACGTCGCGGCAAACCTGGAGTGCGGCCTTGAAGCGGCGCAAAATCGCAGCCTGGGTGGCTGCAGGCAGGCGCAGATCCAGCTCCGTCCGGACTGGTCGGTCGTTGTAATGCTCGAGTTCGATGCTCTGGATGAGCAGCGCAGCTTCATAGCCCCGTTCGAGCTGGTTGGTGAGATCAATCGCGTCGGCGCGGCCAAAGGCGCCGATCCAGTCGTTGAGAGCCATGGTTCAGCGCGAAAAGACCCACCAGGTCAACATCGGCACGACAGTACCGACCACGAGCAAGACCACAACCCAGGTGAAGGCATTGCTGGAGAGGGTTTGCTCATGGCTGGGTACTCTCACCGGCGCCACAGTCGTGGCATTGGCCTGTGCAGGGGGACCGGGGTCCTCGCCGCCAGCCAGAACTGTCTGCAGTCGTTCGATGGCCGCCAGGCTGGCCTGGCGGTAGCGCCCCCCCTCCCGCAGGGGTTGCCCCATGGTGGTGCGGGCCGTGCTGCTCAGCAGTTGGGGGCTCAATCGCTCCTGTAAGGCAGGACTGGCAACGATGGCCGTACCACTGGTCTGTCCATCGATCAGGAGCAGCAGTTGCTGCTCCGGTGCTGCTGCTGCCCCCGTGCTGTCCCATCGCTGCAGCAGGTCGGTGCCGAACTGGCGCAGCGAAAGGTCGTAATCAAGGCGCGGCACACTGATCCAACTGGCTTGCACGCCATCCACGGCGAGCGCATCGAGAGCACGGCCGATGTCCGCAGCGGCAGCACGACTGAGCAGATCAGCCTGATCGAGCACGTGATCGCCGGGAGGTTGGGTCGGCAAGCTTGCTGCACTCAAGGCAGATGCTGGAGCTGCCGGAATCAGGACCAGCACCAGGGCCGCAGCCGTGGCCAACAGGCTTAGGCATCGACGTTGGAGCGAATGCCTGAGGTTCAACAGCGCGTAAGTCGACAACCAAGCCAAGGGCCCCAGTCCAGCTGCACCCAGTTTGCCGCCTGTGGGCAAGGGTGTCCGCAGGCGGGTTGACAGCTCAGGCCAGGGCATCACGGTGCAGCAGGCTGACAACATCAAGGATCTGTTGCGCCCGCCCTGGGGGCAGCTCCAGGCGGTTCGACAACTCCTCAAGAAACTGCTCTTCGACCGGTTGGACCTGGCGGTCGGCGCGCACCAGATGGGCGGCCAGGGCCAGCACAGTCTCACGTTGGGGTTGGTCGAGTACGGGAATGGCACGTGCGATCAGCTCAGCCCAACCGTGTTCACGCAAGGCAGTCAGCAACGCGTCGAACAGCTCGCCCATCTGCTGCTCGGTACTGCTGCTGAACGGGGATCGGTATTCGAGCTGGGCACGCAGGGCATGGGCTTCGTCGCGGCCTAGCTGCCCGTCGCAGCCGACGGCAGCCAGGCAAATGGCTGCAAATGCTTGGGCGGGGGTCATCAGGGGGCAGAGCAGTTGTTTCATTGCAGCAGGGATCGGCCGATCCGGCATCCTGTTGGCATGGCACATTCAGCCCGTCTCTGCATTGGCACAGGCGCCCTGGCCCTCGTGGTCAGTGTGGTGAATCAACTGACCGCACCCCAGCTTGACCCCGCCCTGGAGCGCAGTTCGGTGCTCGCCAGCCTGCTGGCCGTGGGACTGATGCTGATCGGCGTCCTCTGGACCCGCGTCGTGCCGGAGCCCGCTGCCCGGGTTGCCTTGACGGGGCAGGAGGGGTTCCTGCTCCGCAACGATCTGCCGCCCCGGTTGAGTGACGAACTGGCGTGGGGCTCAAAGCTGTTGCTCAAGGCCACACCCGCCTGTGTGGTGGTGTGCTGGGTTCAGGGCCAGCTCTGGTTGCGCCGCGGACTGGTGAACGATTCGCAGACGCCAGCGCTGTTTGAGCCCGGGCCGATCTGCACCCAGGCCTGCCAAGGCAACCGCCAGATCCACCTGGTGGATCTGAAGCATTACCCCGGTCGTGGCGAATTTGAACAGATATTGCCCGGACTCCCCAGCGTGATCGTGCAACCGATTGGGACCGAGGGGTTGCTGCTGCTTGGGGGCTGGGCTCCGCGTTGCTTCAGCACCAGCGACCAGGCCTGGCTGCTGGGATGGGCCGAACGTCTCAGGGACGAATGGCTGGTCCCGGGGACGCCACAGACGCTGAAGGCGGAGGAAGACGAAGGCTCGAGCGCACCTTTGCGCCCGGAGCACTGAGCACCACCAGACCATCGGCCCCGAGCCTGCCGCTCAGTCTCTTGGCTTGGGTGGTCTGTTGCGGCACTTTGCGTTTCAGAACGACACCGCCATCAGCCTGGATGCGCTCGCTTTGCCAGTTCCAGCGGCAACTCCCGGCCTCAAGACTGGCATCACGCTGCAGCAGCCGGCAGCCACGTGGCAGGGTCACCACCTGCTGATCGAAGGCCAGATCAAAACCCTGACCGCTGATCTGCAGACCTCCGACGGCTGCTTGGAAGGCCAGCGCCGAACGGACGCTATTGGAGTTGAGATCAATGGTCGTCTGCTGCCCCTGGAGCCAGGCCTGGCGCTCAGGTACCGCCAGCCGCACGGGGGCCTGCAACACCAACCGCCGTTCGAGCGAGTTGCCCGTCAGGCCCCTGGCTTGCAGCGTGCTGGGTGCCCCCTTGCGGTTGGGATCGGTGGCGACCACCGGACCGCGGGCTTCAAGACGTCCATTGCCTGGTGACCAGTCCAGATCCCTGACCCGCAGGCTCCAGGTTGATGCCCTGCTGGCGCCCTGCTGGCGTCGCTGCAGCTGCGGCTGTCCGCGCAGCTGCAGGCGATCCTCAGCCAGCAACAGCGTTGCCCGGTCTGCCTGAAGCAACAGTTGGGGGTTGGCCGCTTCGGCCTTCCGGTCCAGCTCGATGCGTTGCTGGCTGGGGTACCAACGCATGCGAGCAGCGCGAATGGTGACCGGGTCGACGCCGAGCCGTTGGATGCGCACGTCACCTTCGAGCTGGATCACCTGCCCGTCGTTGACGACCGTGCCATGGGTGGCCTGCAGCAGATAGAGCAGCTGGCCATTGGTGTGGATCTCACCCCGCAGCTGACGTGCCTGGGCCAGGTGCCTGGAGAGGTCATAACGGGCCTCGGGGCTTTTCACCCGCCAAAGCAAGCGACCCTTGGCATCCTGCTGTCGCAGATTCAGCGCTTGAAACACAAACGGAGTCGCGCGGGTCGTCGCGGGATTGCGGGTCTTGCTGGCGCAACCAGCCAGCAGCACGAGCGTTAACGCCAGTGGGACAAGCGCGCCTCGAGGGCCCAAGGCCATCACAGCGCCTCCACCAGCTCAAGTCGGGCCATCACCGGTACCGGCTCGGGGAGGGGGGTGCCAGCCATCAGGCCACCCCACTGAAGCTGCTCAGTCCATGGCCGCACCTGACCGCTCACTGAGGCTGCAGGCGAGTCCGATGGGGGTTGTCCCAGTTGGGACAGCATGCGGGAGGCCAGATCTGGAAGCAGGGGTTCAAGCAACACGGCGACGATGCGGGCAGCCTCCAGCACGGCGTAGAGATCGTCAGCGACCCGCTCACGCATGCCGTCCTGTTTCATCAGGCTCCACGGCGCCTGTTCGTTGAGGTAACCATTGGCCTGAATCGCCAGCTGCAGAACCGCTTCTGCAGCCTGTCGAAAGTTCAGATCCGGCATCGTTGCGTGAACCGTGTTGCAGGCAGTCGCGCTTGCCACCGCCAGGGGATGCTCCGAATCTGGACTGCTGGTGGCTGCGCTGGCTGGCGGAACACACTCGGCAAACCAGCGCCGCGCCATCGAACTGGTGCGGTTCAAGAGGTTGCCGATCGTGTTGGCCAAATCGTTATTGACCAGATCGATCAAGCGTTGTTGTTGAAAGTCGCCGTCATCGCCAAAAGGGATATCACGCAAGAGGTACCAACGCACAGCATCAGCGCCACAGCGTTCCAGCAGAATGGATGGATCGAGCACATTGCCCAGCGACTTGCCCATCTTCTGGCCCTCGCGGGTCAGAAAGCCGTGTCCGAAGACTTTGGCAGGGATCGGCAGTCCAGCCGACAGCAGCATGGCGGGCCAATAGACGGCATGGAAACGCAGAATGTCTTTGCCGATGACATGCAAGCTCGCCGGCCATCCCCGTGAGACAGCCTTGTCCAGCAAGGGTTCATCATCGGCTTCCAGCAGGGCCGTGATATAGCCCAGCAGGGCGTCAAACCAGACGTAGAACGTGTGCCCCTCGTGCCCAGGTACAGGGATGCCCCAGGGGAGATTGACCCGTGAGATCGAGAAATCCCGCAGACCCTGGGCGACGAAGTTCTCGATCTCCCTTCGACGGCTTTCGGGCGCTATGAAGCCCGGTTGGCGGATCAAATCCTCGATCGCCTGCTGGTAGCGCGACAGGCGAAAGAACAGATTGAGCTCGTCGCGCCATTCCAGGGGGCGGCGGTGAATCGGACACTCCGGATCCTGGGCTTCCCTGGGATCATCCTTGAACTCTTCACAGGCGACGCAGTACCAGCCCTGCTGGCGCCCTTCGCTGATGTCGCCATTGGCCTCAACGCGGGCAAAGAACTGCTCGACGATGCAGCGGTGGTGGGGATCGGTGGTGCGGATGAAACGGTCGTTGCTGATCTGCCAGCGCTGCCAAAGAGCGCGGTAGTCGGCGCTGATGGCATCACAGTGGGCCTGTGGTGTGACTCCTGCGCCCTCGGCGGTGCGCTGAATCTTCTGGCCGTGCTCATCACAACCGGTGATGAACAGCACGGAGTCTCCCTTGAGGCGCCGGTATCGGGCGATCGCATCGCAGGCCAGGGTGGTGTAGGCGCTGCCGAGATGGGCCCGGTCGTTGACGTAATAGAGAGGGGTGGTGAGGGTGTAGGTCATCGGGCGGATCCTATGAGCAGCGCCACAACCACGGTTCCACTGTTGGTCTGGGGGGGCGGCAGTGGTGGTGTCGCTGCTGCCGTGCAAGCAGCCCGCAGCGGTGCGCAGACACTGTTGCTGACACCAGGGTTCTGGCTGGGGGGCATGATCAGTGCTGCAGGTGTCTGCGCGCCGGATGGCAACGAGCTGACCCCCTGGCAGACCGGTCTGTGGGGCGCCCTGCTGCGGGCGTTAACCACGGCTGAGCCCACGGGTCTTGATCACAACTGGGTCAGCTGCTTCGGCTTCAGACCCGCCACCGCCGAGGCGGTGCTGCGGGGCTGGGTCGCCACCGCGCCGAATCTGCAGTGGCTGCCTGGCTGTGAGCTGCTGACGGTGGAGCGTCGTGGCGATCGGGTTCACAGCGTCACCGTCAACCAGGCTGGAACAGCACTCACCGTGGTCCCCCAGCTGGTGATCGATGGCAGTGACCTGGGCGATCTCCTGGGTCACGGCGCAGCCGACTGGCGTCTGGGCTGGGAGAGCCAGGAGACTTGGAACGAGCCCAGTGCGCCGCTGCAGGCACGGCTCGAACAGGAATCGTTCTTTGACACGCAGCCCGTTCAGTCCCCCACATGGGTGGTGTTTGGCCGTCTGAGGTCGGCTCCGTTGAACGGCCAACCCGACAGACCTCTGGCACCACCTTTTGATGGCGCCACCAGCCGCTTTGGCCTGGCACGCACCCTCAGCTACGGACGCCTGCCCGGTGATCTGCTGATGTTGAACTGGCCGCTCCACGGCAACGACTGGCATGACGACCTGTCAGCCCTGTTTGGCGGAACCAGCCAACAGCAGCGGCAACATCTGGCGCTGCTGACCCCGCGCATGCAGGCCCATAGCCTCGCCTTTGCGGCGGCGCTGGCTGAGGCATCGGCCGGTGCCATGGAACTGGCGAGCCTGTTCCCGGAAGGCACTCTGGCAAGCGGGGACCTGGAGGGACCATCGCCATTGGCCGCCATGCCCTACTGGCGTGAAGGACGACGCCTGCAGGGGCTGACAACGGTTGTTGAACAGGATCTGTTGCCCTTGGGCCCAGAGGCCACCAGGGCGCAGCTGCCCGACGATGGCCAGCGGTGCACCAGCATTGCCGTCGGCAATTACGCCAATGACCATCACTACCCGGGTGGTGACTGGCCCCTGGCCCCCAAGAGCTGCCGTTGGGGTGGACGCTGGAGCGGCACGCCCTTCTGCATTCCCTATGGCGCGCTGCTCAGTGCCGGTACCGCCAATCTGCTGGCGGCCGACAAATGCCTCAGCGTCAGTCACATGGCCAATGGCGCCACCCGGCTGCAGCCTTTGGTGCTCAACATCGGCCAGGCAGCGGGACTGGCCGCTGCCCTGAGCCTGCAGAGCGGTGTGGCGCCGGCCGAACTTCCTGTTGAGCAGCTGCAGAAAGCCCTGATCGATGAACCCACAGCGCCAGCAGGCCCCTTCCCGCTCTGGGACACCCCCTGGCATCACCCCCACTGGCGAGAACGGCAACTGACCTGTCTGCATCAACCAGATCGCCTGGACCGCAGCGGGTGCCTGACTGGCCCCCCTCTCCCGCCAGGTCAGGCACCCGCTGAACCCCATGAGCAACTGTTCAGCGGGATTTTCACGGGCGATCCCCAGCACGGCTACGCGCTCGACACGAATGGGGAGCGATGGCCCTTGATCACACTGGAACCGCAGCTCGCTGCCCATCTGGCCCAGCTGCCGGCGGGAAGCACCCTGCAGGCGATCGGCTGTGCCAACCCCTGGGGACCCTGGCTGCGTCTGAGCAGGCTGCTCACCGATCAGGCTGCTCAGCGCTGAGCGCGCAACTGCAGGCAATCCTGCAGGGGATCCACTCTGTGCACACGCACCAGCAGAGCGTCGGCTGGCTGGCTGCCGGCCGGGCAGTGGCAGGGGAGTTCCATGGCCAACGCCTCGATCCAGATCAGGCCCAACTGATCGGTTTCGCGCAACCATCGCAGAAACACGGCCGACCATTGGCCACTGCGGTGTTGTGCAAACCACACCTGGCGCCAGTGGCGCTGGTCGTCACGGCTGATCTGGTTGCCCTGGCGCAGCGGTTCTGCCAGGTCCGCGAGCAGCTGCTGCAACCCATGCTGATCGAGGGGGGCCTGGCCCGTCACCAGGGCCGCCAACTGGCGTTGAACCAGCAGATCCCCGTAGCGGCGGATCGGACTGGTGGCCTGCACATAGGCCTCAAGTCCCAAACTGAAATGGGGTGCAGGGCTGGCCTGGGTCAAGCCGCGGCTCAGCCCCTGTTTGAGCGCGGCATGGCGCACGGGACCTGCTGGCAGCTGCTGCAGGGCCGTGCTGGCTGGCAGCGGCGACGGCAACTGGCTGCGGTAGGGAAGGGCCAAGCCATGGGCTGCCCCGAATGCTGCCACCACAGCCCCAGCCAGGATCATGGCCTCGGCCACCAGCAGCCGCCCGGCCGACGGGTCGCTGATCTCGAGTTGTGGTTGATCATCGCGGCAGCGCACGCGCCCCTCGGCCTGGTCGAGCAGCAAAGCTCCCCTGGCCAGCCGCCAGCTGCGCCGCAACTGCAGCAGCGCGTGCAGGCGAGCCAGATCGGCCTCCTCGGGTGGGGCCAGCTCGATCAACTCATCGGCATCGCTGTACGTGAGGCGGTAGGCAGGCCGGATCCAGGTGCGCTCCACACCACTGGTCGCCACGGCGCCTGTGGCATCCAACTCGGCCCAGATGCTCCACGCCGCACAGCGACGACCGGCCCTGAGGCTCAGGGCATCACAGGAGAGTGCCCAAGGGAACATCGGCTCGATGCCCCGTGCCAGATAAAGACTGCTGGCCCGGCGTCGCGCCTCCAGATCCAGGGGATCGCCGGCGGCGATCAAGCGACCAGGGTCGGCCACATGGATCCAGATCCGGCTGCCGCCCCCTTCGAGGTGCTCGAGGCTCAGGCCATCGTCGAGATCCTGCGTGTCCTCGTCGTCAATGGTGACGCAATGCAGGCCGCAGCGGTCGTTGCGGGCCTCATCGCCGGGGCAGGGCTCCTCGGCGCGGGACAGCAGCGCTGCGGCCTGGGCTTCCAATGCCGGACTGAAGCCATGGGCCCAGATGCTGTGACCCCAGGCGGGCAGCTGGTGGGGGTCCCATTGACCCAGGTCGACGAGCAAGTGGCGAATCGCTGCAGGCTCACAGGCGCACCCTGCACGGCGCAGCGCCTGTTGCAGCGGGTCGGGCAGAACCTTGGTGGTGTCGCCGCTGGCCCATTGCAACAACTGCTGCAGCTCGGCCTGTTGGCCTTGGCCAAGCGTGTCGAGAGCACAGGGAGTGCGGTTCTGCAGCAGCTGGTGCCAGGCATCCTGGGCCACCTGGGCCAATCGCTGACGACGGCGCTGCCCCCGGAGGCGTCGCAGCTCTGCAACCGGACGGGCCGTGACCTTGCCCTGACGCTCATGGAACCAGAGCTGATCACCCTTCAACCAGAGCCACAATTCAGCGGCCTGCTGGGGATTGGGCTCAGAACTGAACAGAGCAAACCAGTCGCTCAGAGGCTGGGGGTCCGGCGTCGAGACCATCAGCTGCCAGGCCGCCGCCAGATCGCGCCGCTCTGGTGCTGCGGCAACCACACCAGCATCGAGATGCCAGGGGGCTTGGTTCAGGCGCTCAGGCGGAGGTGACGCCGTCTGGGGCAAAGGCCAGATCAACTGGATCTGCCGTAAGGGGAGCACCTGGCGTTTGCCATGGACTCCCACGGCAACGGTGACACGACGATCCTGGACGTCAATGACGACCCCCAGGTGGTGACGGGGGCCATCGTCGACGCTGATCAGGTCACCGCGGTGCACAGGGGTGACGGGAGTGGGGTTCAGCCCTCGGGGTTAACGAAAGGCAGAAGAGCGACGATGCGGGCCCGCTTGACAGCGTTGGTCAGATCGCGCTGCTGCTTTGCTGTCAGCCCGGTCAGGCGACGGGGAAGAATCTTGCCGCGCTCGGTGATGAATTTTTTGAGCAGATCGACATCCTTGTAGTCGATCGGATCACCGGGTTTGATCGGCGAGAGGCGTTTCTTGAAAAAGGAGCTGGACATGGAAGAGCTGGGATGGGATCAGTGATGAGACCAAGGACTGCCGCAGCAGACGCGATTCACTTGATTTCCTTGTGAACCGTTGTGGCGTTGCAGTGCGGGCAGAACTTCTTCAGCTCAAGCCGTTCGGTGGTGTTGCGGCGGTTCTTCTCGGTGGTGTAACGGGACACACCGGGAGACCGCTTGGCGGGGTTGGACCGGCATTCGGTGCACTCAAGAGTGATCACGATCCGGACGCCCTTGTTTTTAGCCATGGAAGGACGTTGCGCCGCGTAAGCGAAGCGAAGTGACAATTGACAACCCTACCTGCTGGAGGGCCTCACACCCCCCAATCCCTAGGATCCCAAGCAATTCAGGCGGTCTCGATGCGCGTCTCGCTCCAGTGGCTCAAGGAACTGGTCCAGACAAGCGAGGCCTCTCTGGAGCCCGAGGCCCTGGCTGAGCGCCTGTCCGTGGCCGGTTTCGAGGTGGAGTCGATTGAACGGCTTGACCAGCAAGCGGCTGGTGTGGTCGTCGGGCTGGTCTGCGAGCGACAACCCCATCCGGACGCCACCAAACTCAGTATTTGTCAGGTTGATGTCGGCGCTGCTGCGCCACTTCAGATCGTCTGCGGTGCAAGCAACGTGCGTGCTGGCATCCACGTGCCCGTCGCCCTGGTCGGCGCGACATTGCCAGCGGTCGGCCTGACGATCAAGCCCGCCGAACTGCGGGGGGTCGCCAGCAGCGGCATGATTTGTTCGCTGACCGAACTCGGATTGAGCGACGGCAGCGATGGCATCGCGGTGCTCGACGATGTACTCGACACCGTTCCCCCCCTGGGCAGTGCGGTGGCGCCCCATCTGGGCCTCGATGACACCGTCCTTGAACTGGCGATCACGGCCAACCGTCCGGATGGCCTGTCGATGCAGGGGATCGCCCGCGAGGTGGCAGCCCTGAGCGGCGGCCACACCGTGCTGCCCAGCAGTCCAAGCCTGTCGGCCCAACCGTTGCCGGTCTCAGACGCGCAGCAACGTGCCTTTGAAGACGGAGGTCTGTTCAGTCTCACGGCACTCGAGGGTGTCCAGGTCGCCCCATCGCCGCTGTGGCTGCGCCGGCGACTTGAAAAGGCTGGGGTTCGGCCGATCAACAACGTTGTCGATGTCACCAATTTGGTGATGCTCGAAACGGGGCAACCGCTCCATGCCTTTGACAGCGCGGCCCTGGCACAGCTGAGCAGCCTTGAAACGGCTGATCCAGCAGCTGTCGGCCTGCGGCAGGCCCGCCCGGGGGAGAGCTTCACCACCCTGGACGCGGAGACGCGAACCCTGGACGACAATGCTCTTGTCGTCACCTATGCCGACCGGCCGATTGCCCTGGCCGGGGTGATGGGGGGCGCTGCCGAAGCCGTCACCGCCACGACCACGACCATCTGGCTTGAAGCGGCGGTGTTTTCCGCCGCGGCCGTTCGCACTTCAGCCCGCAGTCAGGGGCTGCGCACAGAGGCGAGCAGTCGCTTCGAGAAAGGCCTGCCGCCCGAGGCCACGCTCACGGCCGCTGACCGAGCCGTTGCCCTTCTGCAACAGATCGCTGGGGCCCGCCCACTGCAGCGTTGGTTGCACCAACTGCCGCAGCAGGAGCGCCAACCCTTGCTGCTGCGGCGTGATGCCCTGCTCAACCTGTTGGGCCCGCTCCAGTCCCAAGCCGATGGGGATGACTCCCTTGATCTGCAGGATGGGGAGATCGAAGAGACGCTGATCGCCATTGGCTGTCACCTGGTCAGCACCGATGAGGGCTGGTTGGTGCAGGTGCCCGCGCAGCGTGCCATTGACCTGCGTCGTGAGGTCGACCTGATCGAAGAGGTCGCTCGCCTCGTCGGGTACGACCGCTTTGGCTCCCATCTGCCCGATCCGCTCGAACCGGGGGGGCTTGATGCCGCCCAACAGGCTGAACGCCGTCTGCGGCGTGCGCTCTGTAGCGCCGGTCTGCAGGAGCTGTGCAGCTTCTCGCTGGTCCCTGCCGCCGAGGGACGCATTCCATTGGCGAACCCCCTGCTGAGTGATTACGGCCATCTGCGGGATGGCCTGCATGGGGAGCTGTTGGCCGCTGCCGCGCGCAATCTCCAGAACGGGCAGCGCGGGTTCTGGGGCTTCGAAATCGGCAATGTGTTCACGCCCGGGGGCAGCAGCGAGCAACGCAACCTGCTGGGGGGGGTGATCTGCGGTTCACAGTGCGCCGAACTGTGGACGGTCAGTGGCAAGCCCCAACCCTTGACCTATCACGCAGCCCGTGGTCGGTTGCAACAGGCACTCGAGTCCCTGCTGCTGACCGTTGAGGATCGGCCCCTTCAAGGGCATTCTCTGCTCCATCCAGGCCGGGCTGCCGGTTTGTGGATCGAAGGCCGCTGTGTGGGTTGGTTTGGGCAACTGCACCCGCAGCAGGCCCTTGACATGGACCTGCCTGAGCTGACCTATGGGTTCGAACTTGATCTGGCGGTGGTGCTGACAGCCGCAACACGAACGGCCCGTTGGCGTCCGGCCTACAAGCCCTATGCCACCGTTCCGGCATCGGAGCGCGATGTGGCCGTCGTGGTTTCGAAGCTCACCCCTTCGGCAGACCTGTTGGCACTGATGCGCAAGGCAGGTCGGCCGCTGCTCGAACACGTGGAGTTGATTGACACCTACAGCAGCGAACAACTGGGCGAGGGGGTCTGCAGTCAGGCGTTTCGCCTGCGGTACCGCGACCCCAAACGCACCCTCACCGATGCGGATGTGGACCAGGCCCATGCCCGTGTCCGCACAACCCTGGAGGGCGCCAACGGCATCCAGCTCAGGAGCTGAGCACCGCGAGGGTCTCAACGTGGCTGGTGTTGGGAAAGAAGTCGAATGGCTGTAGCCGCTCCAGTCGGTAGGGCCCGCCCCCGATCAAGTCCTTGAGATCGCGGGCCAGGGTTGCTGGATCGCAGCTCAGATACAGCAACCGCCCGACCGGTTGTTCGACCAGGGACTGACGCACGTTGCCATCCAGCCCCTTGCGGGGCGGGTCGACCACCACCGCCGCAGCCATGGGCAGATGGGTGGATAAATGGTCCGCAACCGCACCCGCCACAAACGTGCACTGATCCTCCAGGTTGTTCAAGGCAGCGTTGCGCCGCGCCAGCGCGATCGAGGCAGCCTGGACCTCGAGCCCCAGCACCCGGTGCCCGGCGGCAGCCATTGGGAGGCTGAAGGCACCGATTCCGCAATAGGCATCGATCACCAGCCCATCTGGTCGGGGAAGGGACTCCAGGATCTGGGCAGCGACGGCCTCGGCCTGTGGCGTATTGACCTGGAAGAACGTGTCGCAGCCGACAGCAAACGCGAGTCCGCAAAACCGGTCAAGCAGCCAGTCCCGTCCAGCCAACACCTCTGATTCAGGTCCGAACAGGGTGTTGTTGGGTTTGTCCTGCAGATTCAACACAACACCGACAACGGTGGGCCATCGCTCCAGCCATTGCTGGGCCAGCGCCTGGCTGCCAGGCAGATCGCGGCGGCTGCTGATCAGGGTGATCAGGATTTCGCCGCTGTGATGCGACACCCGCAGGCCCAGATGCCGCAGACCACCAGCCGACTGCAAGTGGCGATCAACCGGCCATCCACTGGCCTGAAGCGCAGCCTTGAGCGGCACAATCAGGGCATCGAGGCGCGGATCCAGAACGGGACAGTGGTTCAGGTTCACGATCCGGTGACTGCCCTTGCGGTAGTAGCCGCTCCTGAGCACCCCATCTGGCGTGCGCTCGAGCGGAATCACGGCCCGGTTCCGGTAACCGAGCTCGGCGCCGTCGCTGCAGACGTTCTCGGGCTGCAATCCGATCTGTCCGATGCGCGACAGGGTCTGCTCCAGCAGCGCTGTTTTGCTGGTGAGTTGTGCTGCATGGTCCAGATGCTGCAGCGAGCAGCCGCCGCAATGCTCGGCCAGGATGCAAGGGGGTCTGCGGCGTTGGGGACTGTCGTTCAAACGCTCGAGACAAACAGCGTTCAGAACACCGCCGACGGCACGATCGATCCTCACCCGGGCCCGTTCACCCGGCAACAGATCCGGCACGAACACGGCCTTCGTGCCGTGCCGTCCGACTCCCCTTCCATCGTGGCTGAGCCCAGTGATCGTGACCTCGGCGATCTGATTCACAGCACAGACGGGCAGGCGCAGTCCATTCAAACCCTCACCCGTCATGCAAAGGGGCGTTACACCCTGGCTGGAGAGACGACGTGAGTCCTGCAAGACCGATAGAGTCACGCTGCTTGACCTGAGCTCCATGAGCGTCGTTCGCGATCTGATCCTCCAGGCAGATGATGAGCTGCGCTACCCCAGTGGCGGTGAGCTGCGCTCCATGGTCGACTTTCTCTCTGGAGGCGCCCTTCGCCTGCGGGTCGTCAGGCAGCTGACGGACAACGAGAAAAAGATCGTTGACGAAGCAGCCAAGCAACTGTTTTCACGCAAGCCTGAGTACGTAGCCCCGGGTGGCAACGCCTACGGTCAGAAGCAGCGTGCGCAATGCCTGCGAGATTTCAGCTGGTACCTGCGTCTTGTGACCTACGGGGTGCTGGCCGGAAGCACCGAAATGATTCAGACCATCGGCCTTGTTGGCGCCCGTGAGATGTACAACAGCCTCGGCGTACCGATGGCCGGCATGGTGGAATCCATGCGTTGTCTCAAGGACGCGTCAGTCGCCCTGCTGTCCGCTCAGGATGCGGAGATCGCCGGTCCCTATTTTGATTTTCTGATTCAGGGCATGCAGACCAGCACCTGAGGCCTATCAGACAGGGTGCTTGCAGCCTCCCTCTCAAGGGGAGGCTTTTTGTTGCACCACAACCTTGTCTCTTTTGTCTCATTACAATCCGATTCTGGGACTTAGCCTAATTCTCAAATGAGATCAGCAAGATCATGTTGATCTGCGCTCCTCGCCCGCGCTCGCCCGAACCGTTCACCCTTGCACGCAGGTCAAGAAAGCCAGAAAGGTGCGTTACCGCATGTCTCGC
>CAZJIF010000015.1:0-27262 GCA_964546045.1 uncultured Klebsiella sp.
GCCAGGGCTCGGCCAGCGGCCGCACCCTGCTGATGAGCCCGGCGATGGTGGCCGCAGCCGCCATCACCGGTCAGGTCACCGATGTTCGCCCGTTGCTCAACGCCTGATCAACGCTTGATCAACGTCAGACCCCCGCGATTCCCATGACCAGCGCACCCTTCCCCACCGGTCCGATCACCGCGGTCAGCGGCACCGCCGTTGTCGTGCGGGGCGATGACATCGACACCGATCGCATCATTCCGGCCCGATTTCTCAAGTGCGTCACCTTCAGCGAGCTGGGGCCGGCGGCCTTTGCCGATGACCGCGCCGAGCTGAACGGTCAGCATCCCTTTGACCGCCCCGCCCACCGCGGCGCCAGTCTCCTGGTGGTGAACCGCAACTTCGGCTGCGGCTCCAGCCGCGAGCACGCCCCCCAGGCCCTGATGCGCTGGGGCATCCGGGCGGTGATCGGCGAGAGCTTTGCCGAGATTTTCTTCGGCAACTGCCTGGCCCTGGGCATTCCCTGCCTGAGCGTTGATCACCCCACGGCCTTGGCGCTGCAGGACGCGATCGAGGCCGATCCAGCCCTGCAGCTCACGGCCGATCTCGAGAGCCTCGAGCTGCACGGGGCAGCGGGCCAGTGCTGGCCCCTGACCCTGCTGGCCGGTCCGCGGCAGATGTTGCGCAGTGGCCAATGGGATGGCACCGGTCAATTGCTGGCCAACGCCACCGCCCTCGATGCCACAGCGGCCCGCCTGCCCTACCTGCAGGCTTTTGCTGCCTGATCAGAACGGACGCTTCAGCCCTGCCTGGGAGGGGTGGTAGGGCACGAATGGCACCCCGGTGCCTTTGTAGTTGAAGTCGTTGAGGCGCACGCGGATGCCCCCCAGCTGCTCATAGGGGCTGTAGTAGATGCCGATGTCATAGGCGCGCCGCTGCCAGCGCAGCTCCACATACGAGCCGGTGGTGGCCCCGTAGGAACCGGATGCCGCATCCACATTCACCCCGTAGCCCACGCTCAGCAGCATCGGCCCGGCGATCTGCTGGGTCAGGCCGAAGTTGAGGGTTCCCAGGTCAACGGCCCGGTCAAAGCTGAGCGGGCTCAGGCCCTGGCGCAGGGTCACGCCGCCGGTGACCGCCAGCTGGGTGTAATCGAGGAAGGGCTTGTGGAAATGGCCCAGGGTCAGGATCGGGCCGGCCGAGAACGACAGCGTGTTCTGGTTCTGGCCGTCGTTGTAGTAGGCCAGGATCCCGGTCAGGTTGGTGTCGAACTTGAGCCCCGGCACGATCGGCACCGGCGAATTCAGCAGGGCCTGGGTGTTGGTCGCCGCCAGCGGCTTGCCGGTCCACAAGGGGAACGAACTGGTCAGGGCGGCGATGGCGCTGCCCCGCCAGAACTCGGCCAGATTGGGAATCGTGGCGGTGCCGCTGGTGCTGTTGGTCGGGCAGTTGGTGCTGCAGGCCCGGTAGTTGCCGAAGCCGGCCCGCCAGAAATAACTGTTGCTGATCTGACCCCAGCGAGGCAGCTGGCCCTGGTCCTCCAGGGCGATGCCGTAGGCGCTGTAGACGTCCTGCTCTCCTAACGAGCCGTTCCAGGTGCGGTAGCGGTAGGCGCCGAACAGCCGGGCCGTGCTGTCACCCAGCAGCGGCAGCCGCACATTGCGCGCCACATCACCCCAGCTGCGGGTGCCATTGGCAAAGTTCTGGGTGTTGAACGTGGAGACATCAAGGGTCGCGTTGCTGGCAAAGCCCCAGCGGTTGTCGCTCCATCGGGCCAGCAGACCGAACTGGTCGCCGCTCTGCACGCTCTGGGTCACGCCGGGGCTGCCCGGGGGTGAGCCAGGCAGGGGGTAGCTGCTGGTGACGCCGTCGAAGGTGCGCTGCAGATTGAACTGGGGCTGCAGGCGCAGGCTGCCGCTTGTGGCCACCTTGATCGGTTTGAGGTTGTAGCCCACGAACACGCCGCCCCGATCAACGGTGTCGAAGCCCGCCATCAGGGGGGACTCCACCTGGTTCTGGCGGATGCGCTGGCGCAGCCGGCCCGGGATCGGCAGCCGGTCCTCGAGCAGGATCCGGGTCGAGCGGGCGGTCAACAGGGTTTCGCCCTTGCGGTTGAAGCTGACGTCCACGCCCACCGCCTCGAGCCAGGACTGGGCGGGGGTGTAGGGGTCGTTGGTCAGGCCCACCCGCGGCGCACTCCAGCCGGTGGCCGTCAGCCGGATCCGGCGGGCCTGAAACCGCCAGCGGCTGATGCCCCCGTCGACCAGCCGCATGTTGGCCGTGGTGTTGAGGTCCTTGAGCTGTTCGGGGCGAATGCCGCCATAGGTGTTGGCGGTGTCGGACCTGGCTTCGCGGTCGTTAAAGCCGACCCGGCGCTCGAGCCGCAGCCTCTGCTGCAGGGTCACGTCGCTGACCCGTTGCTGCACGCGGCTGATCGCTTCGTTGCGGGCCTGTTCATCGGCCCGGGCCTGCTGCCACACCCCTTGGCGGGGCCCTGTCTGGGCAGTCCCACTGCCGGTCGTTGTGGCGGGTTCGGGGCTCTGGCCGCTGGCGGCCCGGTCCAGGGCGGCGGTCATGGTGCTGGCGCTGCTTGCCTGCAGGGGCGGCGCATCGGGGCAGCCCTGGGCGGGGGGCATCGCCGGTGCAGGTCGACCTGGGCGGCTGGCACCAAAGCGGTAGCGCACGCCCAGCAGATAGCCGTTGCTGCCCTCGCGCACACCGCTGTAGACCCCGTAGGCCCCCGAGCGGTGGTGGATGCGGCCGACGACTGACCAGCGTGGGTTGACCAGGGCCTCGACCTCGAAGGCCAGGTAGTTGAGGAACTGGGAGTAGCGGTTGCGGAAGGTGCGTTCGTAGTTGCTGACCTCGGACAGGACGCTCACCCCCTCGACCAGGAACACGCTCAGCCAGGGCTGCATCCAGATGCGCAACCCCAGCCCCAGGGTCCCCTCACCGAAGGCCTGGCCGGGCACCTGGGCATAGGGGACCGCCTGGTTGTACTCGCCGCCGGCCTGGCTGTAGGCCCCATGGCCCATCAGGTTGAGGTCCATTTCCAAGGAAAAGGGGCCGCCATCGACGAGGCGTTTGTTGACCCCGATGCCCCCCAGGTATTCGGGCCGCCAACGACCTTTGAAAAAGAAGGTGTCACCGAAGTTGGCATCGATCATCTGACCGCCCCAGGCGGTCAGGGCCCAGTTGTAGGGGTGCCATTCGGGCACCGGCGGCAGGATCGGCGTGCAGCTCAGCGGTTCCGGTGCCGGCAGCGGCGTCGAGGGCTGCTGCTCGAGCACAAAATCGCTGGTGCTGCCATCAAGATCCAGAATCCCGTAGACGTCCTCGGCTTCGCCACTGCCCTCGAGCAGGCTGAAGCGCAGCTGGCTGGCCTGCAGGTACTGCTGACCCCGCTGCAGGCGCACATTGCCACTGGCGAACACGCTGCGGCTGCGGGTTTCGTACTCGAGTCGATCGGTCAACAGCCGGCCGCCGGCAATGGTGGCCTGGACATTGCCTTCGGCCACCACCCGGCCCAGCACGCCGTCGTAGCGCAGCTGGTTGGCGCTCAATTCAAGTTCGAGCGGCAGCGCAACCTCGTCGGGCAGCGGGTTCGCCAATGGGTTGGCACTGCCTGCGGCAGGAGCGACCGCGCCTGCATTGGCAACAGATGGCGCGGCTGCGGGGGGCTCCTCAAGCGGTTCGACAGCCAGGGCTGCCGCCTGGGAGCTCATCAGGGAGCCCAGGGTTGCGGCAACACAGGCCCACCTCAAGGATCGGGGCTGGGGCACAGCGTCGCCTTAGGCCACAAAACCCGGCGATCCTCCCATGGTCCAGGGCGCGAGGATCACTCCTCGAGGTCCTTGCGGCTGGGGGTGCGGCTGGGATCGCTGGCCAGAAAGCCGAACACAAAAATCCCGATGAAGAAAAAGACGACCGAATAAACCGAGATTTTGAGGGCGAGCATGGTCGAGCTTGCAGGTCGGGCTTGTGGGCTGATCCTTGGATCAGAGGGCCAGATGGCCCATCATCCTATGGGTTCTGGCACGCCATCCAACGATGGCAGGCCCCGCTGAGGTGCCCCCAGCTGTGCGGATTGAAACGTTTCCGTCATCTTCCAGGCTCGATCTGCAGCCTCTGTGGCAGGGACGCCGGTCGGATGGCCGCTGGGCCGATGCCCTGGGCCATCCCTGGGGGGAGCGCCATCGCCCTGACTGGCACCGCCGCGGTCTGATCATTGCCCCCCGTGGCGGCAGCGTTCTCACGCTGCGGTTCGCGCTGGTCTGCCCCGCGGCGTGGGCCGGCCTGGCGGCGCGGGCCCGGGCCCGGCTGGTGCTGCGCTGGTGGGCCGAGGACGTGCAGTTGCTGGTCGACGGGGCCGTGGTGCACCGGGGTGATCTGTTTGACAGCGGTTGCCGCTGGTTGCTGCCCCAGCGCTGGTGGCAGGGGGAAACGCTGCAGCTGGAGCTGCGCCTGCGCAGTCCCCTGCATGACGACGGCGCCCTGGTGCACAGCCGGATCGAGCTGGAGCCCTGCGATCCGACCGATCCCGACGGCCTGCTGCAACCGATCTGGCAGGAGCTGGCGGCCCTGCCCCGGCCGGCGGCGCCCTGCCCCGACCCCGCCATTCAGGTGCTGGGCCATGCCCACCTGGATCTCGCCTGGCTATGGCCGGTGGCCGACACCTGGCAGGCCGCCGAGCGCACCTTCAGCTCGGTGCTGGGGCTGATCGAACGGGATCCCCAGCTTCATTTCGCCCATTCGACGCCGGCGCTGTTCGCCTGGCTGCAGGCCCATCGCCCCGCCCTGTTTGCGGGCATCCAGGCGGCCGTTGCCGCCGGTCGGTTCGAGCCGATCAACGGCCCCTGGGTCGAGACCGATTGCGTGCTGATCAGCAGCGCCTCGCTGCTGCGCCAGTTTCAGCTGGGTCAGCAATGGAGCCGGCAGGCGTTTCCCCAGCTGGAGCATCAGCTGGCCTGGCTGCCCGACAGCTTTGGCTTTGGGGCCGGACTGCCGGCCATCGCCCGGGCCACCGGGGTGCGTTGGTTTTGCACCCACAAGCTCGCCTGGAACGCCACCAACCCATTCCCGCACCGCTTGTTTCGCTGGCGGAGCCGCTGCGGCAGCGAGGTGCTGGCGCTGATGACGGCGCCGATCGGCACCGACGGTGATCCGGTGGCCATGGAGACCTACCGGCTCCAGTGGCAACAGGCCACCGGGCTTGGTCAGGCGCTGTGGTTGCCGGGTGTGGGCGATCACGGCGGCGGCCCCACCGCCGAGATGCTCGAGCAGCTGGCCCTGTGGCAGCGCCAGGCCGAGCGCGGCGCCCCCCTGGCCCGCCAGCACCACGGCAGCCTGCGCCAGTACCTGCAGCGCCTTGAACCCCAGGCACCCGGCTTGCCGATCTGGCGGGATGAGCTCTATCTGGAGCTGCATCGTGGCTGCGCCACCAGCCGTCCCGATCAAAAACGCCACAACCGCACCCTTGAGCGCTTGCTGCGCGAAGCCGACCTGGCCCAGCTGCTCGCCGGCGCCAGCTCGGGCGCGGCGCCCGACTGGAGGCCGCTGCTGTTCCAGCAGTTTCACGACATCCTGCCGGGCACCTCCGTGCCGGAGGTGTTTGACCAGGCCGAGCCCCAGTGGCGCGCTGCCCGCCGCCAGGCGCGCCGCTGCCGCGACCAGGCGCTGCAGGCCTGGCTGGGGGCAGAGGCTGCCGGCGGCCAGACCTGGACCGTGGCGCAGCTGCAGCCGCTGCCGGCCCGCCGCCACTGCCTGCGCCTGCCGGCGGGCCGTTGGTCGACGGACGCTGGAGCCCCCCTGCCGGTGCAACCGTCGGCCAGCGGCGGCTGCTGGGTGCAGCTGCCACCGTTGGCCGGTTCGGGCGCAGTGCTGCTGCAACGGCACCCCGGCAAAGCGGCTGGCCCTGCTGGCGAGCAGCCGGTGCACACCACGGCCCTGGGCGGCGGGCGCTGGCAGCTCGACAACGGGCTGCTGCGCGTGGTGGTCGGCCCGGCGGGACTCGAGCAGCTCAGCGACGCCCTTGGCCGCCCCTACCTGGCGGCTGCGGCCCAGCTGCGGCGCTACCGCGATGCGGGCGAATTCTGGGATGCCTGGGATCTGGCGGCCGACTACCGAGACCATGAACGCCCGATCCGGTGGGAGTCGGGTCTGCACTGGCGCGAGCAGGGACCCCTGTGCAGCCAGCCCAGCTGGCGGGGCCGGTTGGGTGGCAGCACGCTGCGGCTCGACGGCAGGTTGCTGGCCGGCTGCCCCTGGTTCGAGCTGGTGCTGAGCGTTGACTGGCGTCAGTGTCACGAGCTGCTCCGCTTCGAGCTGCCCCTGGCCCAGCCCGCGCGGCGTTGGGCCGCCGACACCAGCGGCGGGGTGCTCGAACGGCCGGCCGAGCCCGCCAACGCCCGCGAGCGCAGCCGCTGGGAGGTGCCGGCCATCAGCTGGTTGGCGGCCGAAGCGGCGGCCCCCGGTGGCGGTCTGGGCGTCCTGCTTGATGGCCCCCAAGGGGTCTCGGCCCGCCCCGACCAGCTCGGGGTGTCGTTGCTGCGGGCCCCCACCTGGCCCGATCCCGCGGCCGACAATGGCTGGCAGCGCCTGCGCCTGGCCCTGATGCCCTGCCCCCAGGGCTGGTGCCGGGCGGCACTGCCCCAGGAGGCGGTTCGGTTTCGCGAGCCGTTGTGGCGCCGGCCCCTGGCAGGGGTCGCGCAGCTGCCGGCTGGGTTGCCCGCTCTGGGCCCGCACCTGCAGCTGCTGGGCGTGCGTCCTTGCAGCCAGCAGGCCGGTGCGGGCCTGATCAGCATTCAGAACCTCTCACCACTACGGCAGCACCTGGATCTGGGGCCCGCCTGGCGGCTGCAGGAACGGCTTGACGGCCTGGAGGTGCCCGTGGCGGCGGAGAACCAGACCCCTGTACTGGCCCCCTGGGCCACGGGGTTCTGGCGGTTTACCCCTGTCGGCTGACCCAGTTCAGCAGTGCTGATTCAGTCGTCGTGATCGTCGAACGGATCGCTCAGCTGGCGTGAGGGGGGGCCGAACGCGGTGTAGATGCCAAAGCCGGTCAGGCCAAGCAGGGCCACCAGGACGGCGATGGCCACGCTCATGGCGGGTGAACCGGTGGTGCTGGGATCCATGGGCGCGAGGCGTTCCGTCACAACTCTCGACAGCCCGGCGCGCCGGAGCCGGCAAGGCCCTTACAGTAGCCAGACCGCTATGACGCCCGAGAGGCACCCGCTGCCATGGCCCAACGCACCCGTCTTGGAGACCTGCTGCGTCCCCTCAATTCTGAGTACGGCAAGGTCGTCCCCGGCTGGGGGACCACCCCGGTCATGGGCCTCTTCATGGCCCTGTTTCTGGTCTTCCTGCTGGTGATCCTGCAGCTGTACAACAAGTCGCTGCTGCTCGAAGGAATCAACGTCAACTGGAACGGCATCGGCTGAACGCCACCACGCTGAGGGCACAGCCATGAACATCTTCGGGATCGGACTGCCTGAGATGGCCGTCATTGCTGCCATCGGTCTGTTGGTGTTCGGCCCGAAGCGCCTGCCTGAGCTGGGCAAAACCCTTGGTCGCACGATCAAGGGTTTTCAATCGGCTTCCCAGGATTTTGAGAAGGAGTTCCGCACGGCGATGACCGTGGCCGAGGCCGACCCCGAGATCAAGGCTGATGCTCAGCCTGCGGCGGCGTTGACGGCGGCGGCACCCGAAGCTGCCTCTGAGGAGCCCTCGGGCGACTCCAGCTCCACCTGACTTCCCTGCGCGGCGCCGGTGTCAGATCCTGACCACCAATCCCAGCTGAGGCTGGTGGTGGGCCTCGGCAATCCGGGGGCCAAGTACGCCGGCACCCGTCACAACGTTGGCTTCATGGCCCTCGAGCGCCTGGCCACAGCTGCCGGCAGCAGTTTTCGCAGCCAATCTCGCCTGCAGGGATTGCTGGGCGAGGTGGGCAGCGGCGATCAGCGGCTGCGGCTGTTGATGCCCCAGACATTCATGAACGAGAGCGGCCGCTCCATCCGGGCGGCCCTCGACTGGTTCGACCTGCAGCCCGAGGCGTTGCTGGTGGTCGTGGATGACATGGACCTGCCCCTGGGCAAGTTGCGCCTGCGGGCCAGTGGCAGCGCTGGCGGCCACAACGGCCTGCGTTCGACGATCAGCCATCTGGGCACTCAGGTGTTTCCGCGCCTGCGCATCGGCATCGGCGCCCCTGCCGACAATCCGGCGGAGCGCAAGGCCCGCACGATCGGCCACGTGCTCGGGCGCTTCAGTGCCGACGAGCAACCGCTCCTCGCGCAGGTGCTGGCCGAGGTGGAGGCCGGCATCGGCCTGATTCAGCGGCAGGGCCTGACACGGGCGGCCAACCGCATCAACGGGTTTGTGCCGGCATGAGTCGTCTGCCGGCCACCACCGCCCAGCTGCGGGTGCTGCACCAGAGCTTCAGCCAGCGGTTGCTCGAAGGCGAGGTCACGGCGGGCGGGTTCCATTGGACCTTTCGCTGGGCCTTTGATCGCGGCACCCTCGAGGTCGAGCCGTCGCTTGGCCGGGCGTTGATTCAGGACGCCCTGCTGCGGTTTCTGCTCAAGGCTGATTATCAGCTGGAGCCCGGTGGTGACTACGCCTTCACCGTGCGGGCCCGGTTCTGACGGTCGCCCCCAGCGCCCGCCCGCCCCGCGGCAGCGGCCGTTGCAGCCAGCGTTCCAGCAGGATCTGGGCCGCCAGGTCGTCCAGATCCCGCGGCGGCAACCGCAGCCCCTCCGGCAGCAGCCGGCGCCAACCTCGGGGCGGCCACAGCTGCCAGTAGCGCTGGCGCGCGGCCAGGGTGGTGCCCCATTCGTCAACCGGCAGCACCGCGATGGCCAGGTCAGCCAGGTCACGCTGCCACTGGCGACTGCCGGTGCCGTTGCCCAGCACCACACCCGCCAGCGGCGCCTGCTGGTGCCAGCGGATCAGGGTGGCCCTGCAGGCCACAGGATCCAGGATCAGAGCCTCGTCCACCTGGGTGCGGCCCGGGTCGGTGCGCACCAGGCCGCATTTGCTGCGGCCCGGGTCGAGGGCGACCAGCGCTCCCGTCGTCATCTCAGGTGCGCCGTCCTGGAGCGACCGGCAGCACGGCGCCGTTGACCCAGCGCAGATCGACCGCAATCGGATCCGGGGTTTCGGCGCTGTTCAGGGCCACCGCCTCGAGCTGCACCACCTGGCCGGTCGGTCGGTCGCTGAGCTCGCGCACCAGCTGATTGACCCTGGCGATGTCGAACTGCAGGCCGTCGGTCAGGGTGCCCTGGCGCTGGGCCCTGGCATAGGCGGCTGCCAGCAGGAGGTTGAGCCGCCGGGTGATCTGGCTGCCATCGCGCAGGTCCCCCTCGATCGTGGTGCTGGCCAGCACCTCGCCCTGCTGCACGACGCTGCGGTTGGGGCGCAGATCCGGGAAGCCCAGGACCTGGCGCTCACCGCGCAGCACATTGGCTGCCGAGAGGATGCTCACCACCCAGCTGCCCGGTTGTCGGATCAGGGTTTCCAGCTTGGTGATGTCATTGCGGGGCACCAGCAGGATCTGGCGGTTGGGGGTTTCGCCCGGCAGCACCCGGTTGAAGGCATTGCGGTTGGCTTGCTGCAGCAAGGCGTTGATCACATCGGAGGCCTGCTCGGGGCGCTCGAGCCGCACCTTGGCGGTGGCCAGGGGCTGGCCGCTGCTGATCACCACATCGCCGCGGCGCAGGGCGATCAGATGGCTTTCGAGCCCTTTCAGTTCCTGGGAGCGACTGGTGATCTGCTGGCGCACCCGGCCCAGCTCTCGCTTGTTGCTACGGATTTCGGTGTCCCGCTGCTGCACCTCGCGGCTCAGGGCATCGCGCTCGCGCTCCAGCTGGGCCCGTTGGGCCAGCAGGGGGGTCAGTTCGCGACGCAGTTGCTGGGCCCGCTGCTGGGCCTGGTTGCGTTCGCGCTCGGCAGTCAGCAGTTCGCCGGTGCTGCGCTGCAAAGCGCTGCGGCTCTGCTGCAGGCGGTCCTGCAGTTGATCCAGTTGAAACAGGCCCACCCGCAGGCGGTTGCTGACCAGCAGCATCAAGCCGAGCGAGATGGCGCTGATCAGACTGCCGGTCAGCACCGTGATCAGCACGGCGGTGTTGCGGGGCCGCAGGCCCAGCAGGCTGAGCCGGGCCTTGCCAACCCGGGTGCCCAGGCGGTCTCCCAGGGTCGACAGCACCCCGCCGAGCACCAGCAGCGCCAGGATCAGCAACCAGCCGGACACGGCACGATCGGCTTCGGTGAGGTCTCAGTATCCCAGCGGGTCCATCAGCTGAACCGTTTGGCCAGGGCGATCGGGTCAAACACAGTGATCTTCTTGCGGTCGATCTGCAGCAGCCCCTCTTCGCGCAGATCGCCCAGCAGCCGCGTGATCGTCACCCGGGTTGAACCGATGGCCTCGGCGATCGCCTGATGCGAGAGCCGCAGGTCGATCGTGATGCCGGTGCTGCCGGGCACGCCGAAATCACGGCAGAGCACCAATAAAAAGCTCACCAGTCGCGACGACATGTCCCGGTGGGTGAGGGTCTCGATCATCGTTTCGGTCTGCAGAATCCGCGAGGACAGGCCCTGCAGCAGCAACAGGCCAACGCTGGCGTCCTCCTCGATCGCCTTGCGCACCGACGTGGCCGGTGCGCTGACCATCTCGACCCGGGTAAAGGCGATCGCGTGATAGAAGCGGTCTGAGCGTTGACCGGTCAGCAGCGAGAGAACCCCGAACAGGCTGTTCTCGCGCAGCAGCGCCACCGTGATCTCTTCGCCCGATTCGTAGACCCGCGACAGGCGCACGGCACCGCGACGAATCAGATAAACGCGCTCGGCCGGGTCGCCTGGGAAGAAGATCGTCTTGCCCCGTTCGATCGTTTCGGCCGAACTGCCCGCCAGTCCCCTGATCACCTCCATCAGGGTCAGGGAGGCCTGGCCCGTGCTGCCAGCGGTGAGGGTGGCCCCTGGGGTGCCGCCGGTGGGGGTGGAGGGATAGCGGCTGAACCCGCGCGTGGCGCCGACCATCGGGGCTTGACAGATGCCGGGAAGCTAGGGACCAGCCGTCCGCCTGCTTGTAGCGAATCACACGGTTTGCCAGCTGGCGTTGGCGGTGGTTCATCTGTATGCCACTACGGGTGGTGTGCCCTGCTTGTGAATCGGGCGGAGCCCGCTACATTCAGGTTCTTGCGTCCAAGCGGCCGCCACGGGGATGTCCATGACCGTCAGCCTCAGCAGCCACCCCCGCGCGCCCCAGCGTGGTCTGCATGCGCTGCCGACGGTGGCGCCGGCAGTGGCAGCTCCCCTGCGGCTGGTGGCGCAGCCCGAGGGGCTGCTGCAGGTGCACACCGCGCCCTTTCGCGGCAGCGTCGGCACGGTGCTCAGTCAGGCTCTGCGTGCGGCAGGCCTGGGCAGCCGGGTGTTGATCAGCCAGTTCCTCAAGGGTGGCGTCGATCAGGGCTCGGACCGCGCCCCCACCCTTTGTGGTCGTCTGCAGTGGCTGCGGCCGGCGATGGAGCTCTGCATCGATGCGCCGATGGCCGAGGCCTCGCCCGCCGCGTCGACGCTGGCGGCGATTGCCGATGTCTGGGAGGTCTGCCGCTGCCAGCTGCTTGCTGCCAGCTGCGACCTGATGGTGCTCGATGAGCTGGGTCTGGCCGTCACCTACGGCTACCTGTCGCTCGATGAGGTGGTGGCCACCCTGCAGCAGCGCCCGGGTCAGATGGATGTCATCCTCACCGGGCCTTCCATTCCGGACGCGCTGATGGCCATGGCCGACCAGGTGACCCAGCTCCGGCGAGGGCTCTGATGCTGAAGAACGACCGCTGGATCAACCAGATGGCTCAGGAGGGCATGCTCGAGCCCTTTCAGCCCACCCTGGTGCGCCATCTCGATGCCGAGAACCGGGCCAATCCGGTGTTGAGCTTTGGCTGCTCGTCCTACGGCTATGACCTGCGCCTGTCAGCGCAGGAGTTCCTGATTTTTAAACACGTGCCGGGAACGGTGATGAACCCCAAGCGGTTCAATCCCGCCAATCTGGAGCCGGCGCCACTCCACCAAGACGAGGACGGTCACTATTTCATCCTGCCCGCCCACTCCTATGGCCTCGGCGTGGCGCTGGAGCACATGCGGGTTCCGGCCAATATCACCGTGATCTGCCTGGGCAAAAGCACGTATGCGCGCTTGGGGATCATTGTCAACACCACCCCTGCCGAGGCCAGCTGGGAGGGGCATCTGACGCTGGAGTTCAGCAATTCATCCGGTGCTGATTGCCGCATCTATGCCAACGAGGGCATCTGTCAGCTGCTGTTCTTCGAAGGTGATCCCTGCGAGACCACGTACCGAGACCGCGCCGGCAAGTATCAGCACCAACCAGAGCGCGTCACCCTGGCCAAGGTCTAAGGCAGGGTGCTCGTGCTAGGGCGCCAGCCTGGCCTTGTGCAGGCGGCTTTTTTCGTACCAGGCGGCGATTTCGGGCGCCCAACTGACCATGTGCGGCCACATCAGGTCGCACAGGTCACGGATCTCTTCTTGGGCGTCGAGCTTGGCCCGCAGGTCCATGAAGTGCAGAAAGGCGCGCAGTGAAAAGCTGACCACAAAGTGCTGGCGGTAATCGAACGGCAGGATGCCGCGCGCGTGTTCCTCGGCATAACCGGCGGCCAGCAGATCGCGGTAGCGCTCGGCAGCGGCGCGGCACAGCTCTCGATCCTTGGCGCGTTCCGCGCTGTCGTAGTGGTACTTCTTGCCCTGGCGGTCGCTGTAGTCACCGACGGGTCGCAGGTAGAACACCTCTTCGAGGTCTATTTCTCCATTGGCGGCCTGGCAGATGCGATCGCCCGTGTAGCGCATCGACTGCACATCGAAGCTCACGCCCACACGATGGGTGCGCGCCTGCTGCATCACCGAGTGCGGAAACCAGCCGACGTTGAGCACGATCTGGGCGTGCTCCAGGGGGCCGTAGTGGCCGCGCTCGCCAGCCAGCAGGCGCTTGACGCAGATCTCGCCGGCACGGGTTTCATCAGGCCACTCGTGGCGGGCGGCGGCGACGAACCCCTCGCTGTAGTCCTGGTGCATGCCCGCATACACGCACTGCTGTGGGTTGGGCGTGGCGGCGATCAGCTCGACCCTGAAGCGGGGATCCATCGGCATGGCAGGGGCGTCAGCCGTGACTGCGGGGTGAGGCCATGGTGGCAGGGTTTGCTGGGCCTGGCAGCAGGCCGTCACTCTCCAGGGGACTGGTCGGTCCCACCCCGGCGAGCTGGGGCAGCGGAGCCTGGGCAATCAGGGCTTCGCCGAGGGCGGCGAGCTCGGGGGCGCTGCGGGCGCCGACGGCACGGCCCACACTGACGCCGTCGGCATCAAACAACTGCAACTGGGGAATGCCGTTGACGTCGAAGCGGTCCAGCTCCGGTTGCCAACGGGGGTTGTCCACGTTCAGCAGCACCACGTCGAGCTTGTCCCGCTGGGACTGCTCGATCGCGGCCATGGCGGGGGCCATGGCACGGCAGGCTTCGCACCAGTCGGCATAGAACTCGACGATCGTCGGCCGGCCATCGGCCAGGGCCACCGGCAGATCCAGGGATCGGCGCGCCAGCTGCTCCAGCGGGGCTGTGCTGTTCAGGCCGCCGCGCAGCCAGATCAGAGCCACCAGCAGGGCCGCGGCGATCGCGCCCAGCAGAGCCCGTTCGCGCCGTCCCAGGGTGTCGTTCATCGCGGCAGGGTCACAGTGGTTCCAGCGCCTGGCACTCTGGCAGGGAGAGCCTTGCTAGCGTCGGATCAGGACAGCGACGGACGGGCCACGCCATGAAGCGCCGCCTCACGTTGCATGTCCCGCGCGAAGCGGTGCACCAACCGTTGACCTATCGGCTCGCGGTCGATTTTGACGTCGCGGCCAAGATTTTGCGGGCCCAGGTGGCTCCGAACCAGAGCGGCACGATGGTGGTGGAGCTCTCCGGCGACATCGATGAGCTCGATGCCGCCGAGCTCTGGCTTGAGCGTCAGGGTTTGCGGCTGGATCGGGCGCCGGGGCAGATCCGCATCGATCCGGACCGCTGCATCGACTGCGGCATCTGTTCGACCGTCTGCCCCAGTGGCGCGCTCGCGTTCGGCGCGCCAGCCTGGCAACTGCAGTTTCATGCGCAGCGGTGTCTGGTGTGCGAACAGTGCATTCCCAGCTGTCCGTTCGAGGCGATCAGCCTCGGGCTGGATCAGCCGCTGCCATGAGTCGCTCTGTGTCGTCTGCCCTGACGCTGCTCAAGCAGCTGTTCGCCCTGCTGCTGCTGCCCCTGCGCGCACCACTGCTGCTGGTGCTGTTTGGGATTGCGGTCTACCTGGGGTTGCACTGGAGCCTCAGCGACAGCCACACCCCCCTCAATGGGACCGATCAGAACGCCCTGTTCTGGTCGATCGACTGCCTGCACGCGGTGCTGGTGGTGTTCATCTGCACCATGCCTGAGCAGCTGCTGCAGCGGGTGTCAGCGCTGATGGCGGCCTCGCGCGTGGTGAGCCTGGTGGTGACCCTGTTGATCGTCACCGTTGGCGGTCTCTACCTGCTCCACCTCAATGTGTTGTCCAACGTTCTGATCTTGGCTTCGGCGGTGCTGCTGGCCCGCCTTGATCTGCTGCGGCTGCGGCTCACACCGCCGGCCGTGTTGACGGCTCTGGGGCTCAGCCTGGTGGTGTTGGTGGGCGCGGCCGTCGGGCGTTCCCTCGTCGGTGTGATGCCCTGACCTCACGAACAGGCGGGAGTGCGGGCTGCAGCAAAGCTCCAGGTGTTGCCCAGCACCGTTTTCACGTAATGGCGGGTTTCGGGGTAGGGAATCGCTTCGACCCACACCTCGGGCAAGCCTGGGTTTCCATTCGGCAGCCAGCCGGCAACGGCGTTGGGACCGGCGTTGTAGCTCGCCACGGCCAGCAGGGCATCCCCGTTCCAACGTTGCAGCAGCTGGCGCAGGTACCGCCCGCCCAGCAGGGCGTTGCGGCCGGGATCATCCAGCTCGGCGTCGCTGAGGGGCCTGCCGGCCAGTTCGGCGGCGGTTTCTGGCATCAGCTGCAGCAGGCCTGCTGCCCCCACCACCGAACGGACGGCGCTCTGAAACCGTGATTCCTGCTTGGCCACCCCCAGCAGCAGGCTCAGGGGCACCTGGGCCTGCCGGGCGGCGGCGGCCAGGACAGGCAGCTGACGGGGCCGGTACAGGTTGGCGTCGATCAGGCGTTGCAGCCGGCACTGCGCCGGCGGCAGGCGCAGGGCAGCCAGCTCCTGCTGGCCGAGGCCTGCCCAGCCATCGCCGATGGCTTCGCGCAGGCGGCCTTCGGCCTGCAGGGCCTTGCTGCCGCGGGGGGGCTGGCCCAGGCGGGCCGTGCGCCAGACCTCCCAGGCTTCGAGCGGTTGGCCCAGGCCCCACAGCCGATCGACGCGGTCGTCGCCGCTGTGCAGCGGGCTCCAGCGGGGGGTGGCCGGCGCTTGCTGGGCTCGGTCGCTGACCAGCCCCAGCCGGGTCGCGGCCCGCCAGCCGTAGTACCCGCCCGGGTGCTGGTGCAGCAGCTGGCGCCAATGCGTCTGGGCCTGCCGGGTGTGCCCCAGCTGCGCCGCGCTCAGGCCCAGCCAAAAGCGCCGGCGGGCCTCCAGGGCCACCGGCAGCGTGCGCTCGAGACGGGGGCCGCCCGCGGCCAGCAGCTGCTGTGCCGCCTGCCAGCGGCCGGCCAGGATCTCGCGGCGAGCCCGCTGCCACTGCAGCTCCCAGCTGGCTGGATCGCTGGGCCAGCGCTGCACGACCGCCAGCGCCGGGGCGATCCCGGGCGCCCGCAGGGCCGCAGCGGCCCGCACGGCCGGGTGGTCGCGCCAGGCGCTGGGTAGCGCGGCCAGGGCGCTGCCGGCCTCGGGGCTGGGGTCGTCGGCCAGTTGCCGCAGCGCCTGCTCGGCCGCGGGGCTGCGCGGGTGCCGGACGATCAGGCCCTGCAGCTGGGCCGGATCTCCATCGGCCAGCAGCAGGGCGGTCGGCGGTTGCGCTGGCAGGCCCCCCAGGCAGGTGCGGGCGGCGCCCAGGGCGCCGATGCCGGCCAGCCCCTGGGCCAGCTGCTGGCGCTGGCCGGGGTTGGCCTGCCGGCAGGCGCCGCTGATGCGGGCCTGGGCGCCGGGCCAGCGGGCCCCGTAACGGGCCAGGTGCAGGGCCGCTGCCACGCCCGGCTGCTCCACGGCCGCCGCCAGGGCCGCCGGGTGGGCGGGCCAGCGCCGCAGCAGGGTGCCCCGCAGGCCCGGTCGCTGCTGACCCAGGGCATAAAGGGCATCGGCGCTGGCCGGTTCGTGCGGCAGGCGGCGCAGCAGCGGCTGCCAGAGCCCCTGCTGCTTCAGCACCATGGCGGCCACGGGGCCCCTGCCCCAGCCCTGGCCGGCCAGCAGCCGCTGACGACGGTCCGCGTCGGGACCGGCAGCTGCAGCCCGCAGCAGGGCGGCCTCGCGCCGGCGTTCCGGATCGAGTGCCCAGCGCTGTTGCAGGGCCAGCAGCGCTGGTGGGGTGTCGGGTGTGGGCCTGGGGATCTGCGCCAGCAGCCCGCGGGCGATCAGCAGGACCACCAGGGTTCCCAGCCCCGACGCCGCCAGCAGAGGTGACAACCGCACCAGGCTCAACCGGCAAATGGTCCAGGCATTCTGGGGAGGTCCTGTCCGCTGCGAGCCTCGCGCGCCCATGGGGTTGCTGCCGCCCATCCGCGATCGCCTGCCGAAGCTGGTGCTGCCGGCAACGCTCACCGTGCTGCCGGGCTGGCAGCAACGCCGCCGTGCG
The DNA here is from genome assembly GCA_964546045.1 of uncultured Klebsiella sp. Taxonomy (GTDB): domain Bacteria; phylum Cyanobacteriota; class Cyanobacteriia; order PCC-6307; family Cyanobiaceae; genus RGUW01. Next base: position 16,761 of record CAZJIF010000015.1, read on the forward strand.
CTGCGGGTGTGGGCCGCGGCCGGGCTGCTGATGCTGCTGCGGCCCCATCTACCGCTGCGGCTGCTGCCGGGCTGGGTGGTGGGGGCGCTGCTGGTGTGGGCCCTGGTCGAGCTGTTGCTATGGCTGTGGTGGCCCAGGCGCTCGGCTTAGCCTGCGGCAACGCATTGACGCCATTGATGACTTCAGGGGTTCCCCATCCGATCGGCGAGCCTCTGGGTGAGGCCTTTGCGGGTTTTGGCACCGACGGGGTGCGGGGCTTGGTGGGCGCCCAGGTGACCCCAGCGCTGGCCCTGCAGTTGGGCTACTGGTGCGGTCAGGTGCTCAAAGCCGAGGGCCCAGTGGTGATCGGGATGGACTCGCGCTGCAGCGGTCCGATGCTGACGGCGGCGCTCAGTGCCGGGCTCACGGCGGCGGGCCGACAGGTCTGGAACCTGGGCCTGTGCCCCACCCCGGCGGTGCCGTTGTCCGTGCGCCGCACCGGTGCTGCTGGGGGGCTGATGGTCTCGGCCAGTCACAATCCACCCCACGACAACGGCATCAAGGTGTTTGGCGCCTCGGGCGCCAAGCTGCCCAAGGTCCAGCAGCAGGCGATCGCGGCAGGGCTGCGCGGCGAGCCCATCGCCCGCGACCACGGCTTTGCGCCGATCGGCACCCTGCACGAGCGTCCGGGTCTGTTGCTCGATTACCAGAACAGCCTCTGGCAGAGCGTCGCCGGCCGCCGTCTCGAAGGCTGCCGGATCGTGCTCGATCTGTGCTGGGGCTCAGCCACCGCCTGCGGCGAAGCGGTGTTCCGCGCCCTGGGTGCCGAGGTGCAGGTGCTGCACGGCACCCCCGATGGCACCCGGATCAACGTGGGCTGCGGCAGCACCCACCTGGGGCCCTTGAGCGCAGCGGTGCTGGCCAGTGGTGCGGCGATGGGATTCGCCTTTGATGGCGACGCCGATCGCATGCTCGCCGTCGACGGCCGCGGCCGGGTGTTTGACGGCGATCAGATTCTTTATCTGTGGGGCTCAGACCTGCTCGAATCCGGCGACCTGCCCGACCAGCGCCTGGTGGCCACGGTCATGTCCAACCTGGGCTTCGAGCGGGCCTGGCAGGCCAAGGGCGGCGTGCTCGAACGGACCGCCGTCGGCGACCAGTACGTGCATCAGGCGATGGAAGAACTGGGTGCTGGGCTGGGGGGCGAGCAGTCGGGGCACATTTTGTCGGCGCGCCACGGCATGAGCGGCGACGGCCTGCTCACCGCTCTGCAGGTGGCCACCTTGATCCACGGCCGTGGGATCACCCTGGCCGACTGGCTCGACGCCAGTTTTCAGCCCTATCCGCAGCTGTTGGTCAACGTCACCGTGGCCGACCGCGACCGCCGCACCCAGTGGCAGGCCTGTGAGCCCCTGCGCCAGGCGGTCGAACAGGCCGAAGCAGCCATGGCTGGCCAGGGCCGGGTGCTGGTGCGTGCCAGCGGCACCGAGCCGTTGCTGCGGGTGATGGTCGAGGCGGCCAGCCAGGGCGATGTGGACCACTGGGCCCACACCCTGGCCGCGGTGGCTGATGCCCAGCTCAACGCGGCCTGATCAGCGCGCGGGCCAGCTGCAGCGCCCCGTCGCAGCCGTCGCCGGCCGGCTGTTCGAGCCGGGCGCCGGGACAGTGCCGCGCCAGCGAGTCGGCCAGTCCCTGGCGCAGCAGCTCCAGGTGCTCCAACGCTCCGCCGGCGGCCCAGATCGGTGGCGCCACCAGCTGCAGGCGGGCCGCGATGGTGCTGGCCATGGCGGCCAGGGCTGCGGCTGAGCGCTGCACGATCGCCTGGGCATCGGTGTCACCGGCCCTGGCCAGCTGATGCACCACCGGCGCCAGCCGCGCCAGGCCTGCAGACCCGAAGCCGGGTTGCACCACCAGGGCCTTGATCGCCTGCGGGGCGGCCGGATCGTCGCCGTCCAGCTCCAGGGCGTTCCACAGGGCCTGGCGCAGGGGGGTGTCGGTCTGGCGGCCGTCGGCCATCTGCAGGCTCAGGGCCAGGCCGTCGCGGCCGATGTCCGCAGCCGAGCCGGCCCCGTCCAGCAGCCAACCCCAGCCGCCGCAACGGTGGTGCTGGCCCTGGGTGTTGCGCCCCAGGGCGATGCAGCCGGTGCCGCTGATCAGCAGGATGCCCGCGGCAGCCTCGCCGCGGGCCCCTTCGAGCGCGGTGCGCTCGTCGCCGGTGACCACCACCCGTTCGCTGGGCAACTGCAGGGCCGCTGCCGCCAGCCGCTGACCCCGCGGCTGCACGCTGCTGGCGGCTTCGATGCCGCTGGCACCAACGGCGGCGGCCGCCAGGACCAACTCCTGGCCAGCCAGCTGCTGGGGCAGGGCGTGGCGGGCCGCCTCCAGGCTCTGGCCCAGGGCCTGGGCAAAGCGCTGCTCGCCACCGGGGGCATCGAGGTGGCTGACGCCGGGCCCTTCGGCCTCGGCCAGCACCACCCGATCGCCGCCGGGGTTGAGCCGGGCCAGCCGGCAACGGGTGTGGGTCTGGCCGGCATCAAAACCGGCAATCAGCACCGTGCTGTCCATCACCGTGATCCGGTCTGTGGTGTGACCGGTGCAGCCGCTTGACCCGCTGCCAGCACGGCCATGGCAAACCAGCCGATCAGTTGCACTTCGGGCCTGAAGAAGATCGTGTCGGTGAGCCCCTGCACCCCCAGTCCGGCCACGATCGCCAGCGAAGCCAGGGCTGGCAGCGCCAGGGGGCCATCGCCCTTGCCCAGGCGCAGGCCCGTGCGCACCGCCGAGACCAGCAGACCCAGCAGCACCAGCACCCCGGGGATGCCCGCTTCGACCGCAATCTCCAGCGGGATCGAATAGGCGCTCAGGGCGTTGAACTTGGGCTGCTGGTACAGCGGGTAGATCAGATTGAAGGCGGTGTTGCCCGGGCCGATCCCAAGCCAGGGCCTGGCCTGGATCATGTCGATGGCGGCCTGCCAGACGTTGATCCTGAAGTTGTTGGAGCTGTCCTCACGGCCGGCCACCAGGCTCAGCACCCGCACCCGCAACGGTTCGACCTGGCTGACCAGCACCACCAGCACGACCGTGGCACCCACCAGCAGCAGCAGCGGCACCAGGCGCCGCCACAGGGGCGGCCAGCTGCGGGTCTGACGCAGGGCCAGCAGCAGCATCAGCACCCCCAGCGAGGCCACCATCCCCATCCAGGCGCCACGGCTGTAGGTCAGCACCAGGGCCACCAGACCAACCCCCAGCCCGGCTGCGGCATAGAGCCGCCTGAGCGGGGTCTGCCAGCGCAGCAGTGCCACCGCCGCCAGCGGCAGGATCGGCAGCAGAAATCCGGCGAACAGGTTGGGGTTCTCGAGGGTTCCGTAGATGCGGATCGTGCCGTTGGCCACCGAGTTGGGATCGGCCCAGCGGGCCAGCTCCTCGGTGTTGCCATACAGCTGGCGGATGCCCAGGACGCCAGTGATCAGTTCACCGGCCAGCAGGGCGGCGACGATCCGGTCCCACCACAACGGGCTGTGGGCCAGCAGCTGACGCAGCAGGGCGTAGACCCCCAGGTAGCTGACCAGCTTGGCCAGGCCGGTGACGGCGGCCACCGGCACCGGCGAGAAGCCGGTGGCCAGCAGGGCCACCGCCAGGATCGCCAGGATCCAGAGGTTGATCGCTCCCAGGCGGCCGGGGGGTGTGCGCAGGGCCCACAGGATCCACAGCAGCCCGCTGGCTGTGATCAGCAGGCCCACGCCCCCACGGGTGAGCAGCGGCAGGCCGGCCATCAGGCCGCAGACGACCAGGCCAGCGATCTCGGGCAGCCGGCGGCCCAGGGGGCCGTCAGCCTGGCCTCGTAGCAGTCCCTGCCAGCGCAGCAGCACGGGGACTGGGACGGGAGCGATCTCTGGTGCGAGCTCGGTGGCGTTCAGGGTGGTGCCGCGCGGTTGGCTGGATTATCCGCGGCTTCGGGGTTTTGCTCCAGGGTTTCGGCCAGCCGTTGCTGCAGCAGCTCAGCAGCGGGTGGCGGCTGGCCGTTGCGCGTGTAAAGCACCCGGTACACCGGCAGGCCCTGGGCCAACACATGCCGCTCGCGTTCGGTGGGCACCGGCAGAGGGTTGCCGTGGCGCCAGGGGCGGGCGTCGCTGGTGGGCCGCTCGAAACAGCCGCTGGCCTCGATCACGGCCACCATCGGTTCGATCACGGCCAGCACATCGCTCTGCACGAACAACGCCGTGCCGTCGCCCAGGGCTGTGGCGATCGCCACCAGCAGCTCGGGTTGCAGCACGCGCCGCTTGTGGTGTTTCTTCTTGAACCAGGGGTCAGGAAACTGGATCGTCACCCGCTGCAGCAGTCCCGGCGGCAGCGCGGCCAGCCAGCCTTCCAGGCTGATGTTGGCGTTGCAGAACAGATAGTGCAGGTTGTTCAGCTGCAGCGCCTGACGGTCAGCCTCGGCCGCCTGGACCAGTGGCCTGCGGATCTCGACGCCCAGGTGGTTCCAGCCGGGGTGCTGCTGGGCCATCGCCAACAGAAAGCGTCCCCGCGCTGCGCCGATGTCCAGGTGCAGTGGCAGCACCGGATCGGCGAACAGGGCGCCGGGCGGCGGCAGGGGCCGCGGCAGCTGGTAAAAGCTGCTCAGGGGGTTGACGTGCTGGCGCACCATGACTCAGCTGCGCGGCACCACAAAGCCCCAGCTGGCGGTGTAGCCGTGCAGGTGGGTGCTGCCTGCCACCGGGCCGATCTCGCCCTGGCAGAAGGCTCCGGTGATCGGCACCTGGGCAAAGCGCTCGCGGCAGGGGGTCACGTCACCGTCGGCATGGCCGTGCAGCCCCTCGCCGCGGCCCAGGCAGGCGAACAGCAGCGCCGCCAGCGGCGCGTCCTGGCGTTGGGCCTGGGCGTCGAGCAGCTGGCACAGTTCGGCATGGCTCGCCTGCCCGTCACGCAGTTGAAACTGCACCTGCTGGCCGACCCGCATGCGCTCGCCAACGGCGACGGCGCCGTTGCGTGGGTCGACGCCGATCAGGTTGCGCACCAGAAAGGCCGGTTCGGTGCTGTTGCTGTCGAGGCTGAAGCTGTTTTGCCCCACCCCCAGGAACAGGGAGTGCCGCACCTGCTCCCGTTCCTGGGGGCTGAGGCCGCTCAGGATCGCCTGCAGGGCCGCCACCGGCGAACTGCGCCGCGCCCCTTCGCTGACCTGCAGCACCACGTTGCGCTGGGCCTGTTCAACTTCGAGGATCGGACCGATCGGTTTGCAGCCCTGGGCGACGACCGCATCAAGCCCCCAGGCTCCGCTGAGCAGGCAGCCCACCGCCCCCTGGTGCACGGCGCTGCCGGACAGCAGTGAGCCGTGGGGCGCACTGTGGGCCGCCGCCAGCCCCCCGACCTTGACGGCTTCGGGGTAGGCGTAATCGAGCCCGTTGATCAGGTCGTTGATCGCCTGGCAGGTGGGATCGACCAGCAGCAGCATGCTGTGAAAGCCGCCTCCCGCAGCACCGACCTGCAGTTGCCAGGGGTCGGCGGGGCCATCGAGATCGGGCAGGTTGGTGCCATCGAGCACGAACGGGTGGACGTGGGCCCCGGGCAGGTGCAGCAGGGTCACGCTTAGGGCCGGTTCCTGCTCCAGTTCGTGGGGAATCCCGTCGCTGCCGGTGCCGACGACGCCGCCCCCCAGGCAGCCCAGCCAGTGCTCGGCCCGCAGGCGCTGTTGCAGCAGGGGCAGCAGCCGGGGCAGGTCGCTGGCAAAGCTGGCCGAGGCGAACACCAGCGCCAGGTCAGCTGGACCGCAGCGCCCCAGCTGGCGGACGATCGCCTCGACCACCTCCTGCAGGCCGGTCCCCCGGGCCAGGGCGGTGCGGCACCAGGCCTCGGTCGGGCGACGCCCCAACCGCTCGAGCAGCGAAAAAGCAGACATGGCTCGGACCCTAACGCCGGCCCCCCTCGGCGAACAGCCACGGATAATGGCGACTTCCCGTACCGCCGCCGTTCCCTCTGCCGTGAGTGAATCCCTGGTCCGCACCTTGATCTGGCTGGACGTGCGGCTGGGGCTGCTGTTTGCGGTGGGCCTGCCGCTGGTGCTGTTGGTGTGGGCCTCCCTCCGGCGTGAGGGCGCCATGCTGCGCCTGCTGGGGCTGTACTGGAAGGTGGCCAGCCTGCTGTTCATTGCCGTGCTGCTGCATGTCGGCGACCAGGTCGTGGCCTACCCCCTGGTGCTGTTGGCCCAGCTGTTGATTCCGATCACGCTCTGGTTCTGGGTCGATCTCAATGAAGAGATTCAGGATCTGCCCCCTTGGCGCGCCCTGCCGCTGACCCTGCGCATCTGGCGTTGGGGCCTGACGTTGCAGTCCCTGGCGGCTGCCGCTTTGGCGATCACGTCCCTGGGCTGCCTGGGCGGGCCTGCGGTGTTCAACACGGCCCGTTGTCTGATCTGGCGCCAGCCCCCCCAGCTGCTCAACGCCTGGACAGACCGGGCCCTTGACTTTGTGATCGGCGGTGACTGGAACCCCACCATGTCGGCCTTTGCCGGGTATCTGGCGCTGCTTGGTTACGCCGTTGGACTGCTGCAGTGGCTGCTGGTGCGCCTGCCCAAGCAGGGTCGTGTTGCTGGCGAGTTCTGACCCCCCATGAGCGCTGCCGAGCTGCTGTCACGCCTGGAAGCCATCAGCCGCGAACGCCCCGATCGGGTGCTGCGGCTGCGGGGCCTGATGCCCGGCGCCAGTGCATCGGCTGAGCCGGAACCGTTTGAAGTGGTGCTCTACCGAGGTTTTTCCAGCAGCACCACGCACCCGACCGCCTTTGATGCGGATCGATCGGTGTTGCCCCCTGATGCTGTGGTGGACCGGGTCGAACTCCTCGCCGGTCCCTTGAATCCCCAGGCTGAGGAGCTGTTGGCCTCAACCCAGCATGGCGCCACCTTTCTGGAGCCTGCTGCCTGGCGTTAGGCCAGCACCGCCACGCAGCGCCCACAGAGCGTGGGATGGGCACTGTGCTGGCCGATGTCGCTTTCGTAATGCCAGCAGCGCTCACACTTCTGGCCGTCAGCCTTGGCAACGCGCACGGTGATGCCGGCTTGATGGGCTTCGCTGAGCACGGTCGCCGGGGCGCTGCCGTCAATCTGCAGTGCCGACACCAACAGCCAGTCGGCCAGGTTGTCGACCGACGGGTGGGCTGAGCCATCCAGCCAGGTCAGGGCGACCTGCAGGGCTCTGGCGTCAGCGCCATCAGCCAGGGCCAGCTGGACCTGCGCTTCGAGCGAGGCCCCCAGGCTGCCGGCGCTGCGGCAGGCCTCGAGCTGGCGGTTGACCAAAGCCCTGAGCTCCAGGATGGCTGCCATCGGCGATTCGAGCTCAGGGCGCCGCCAGGCAGCGGCAGCGGTCGGCCAGCCCCGCTCGAACACCGAACGTTCGGCCACGGGGTAGGGCAGGTTCTGCCAGATGTCCTCGGCCATGTGGCACAACACCGGGGCGATCAGCCCGGCCAGCCGCTCCACCACCAGATGCAGCACCGTCTGGCAGCTGCGGCGTCTGAACTCACTGGCGCCGCTCACGTAGAGCCGGTCTTTGGCAATGTCGAGGTAGACGTTGGAGAGGTCGACGACGCAGAAGTTCTGCAGGGCCTGGAAGAAGCGGTAGAACTCGTAGCGCTCGAAGTCTCCCGAGACACTGTCGATCAGGGCGGCGGTGCGCTGCAGCATCCACTGATCCAGCAAGGGCAGATCGTCGTAGGCCACCGCATCGCGTTCGGGCACGAAATCGTGCAGGTTGCCCAGCAGGTAGCGCGCCGTGTTGCGCACCTTGCGGTAGACGTCGGCCAGCTGCTTGACGATCCCCGGGCCCAGGGGCACATCGGCCGAGTAGTCGACCGAGCTGACCCACAGGCGCAGCACGTCGGCGCCATAGGCCGGCTCCTGTTTTTCGTTTTTGCCACCCTCGACCAGCACCGCCGGATCGACGACGTTGCCCAGCGATTTGCTCATCTTGCGACCCTTCTCATCGAGGGTGAAGCCGTGGGTGAGCACCCGCTTGTACGGCGCGTGGCCGTTGACCGCCACCGAGGTCAGCAGGCTGCTCTGGAACCAGCCCCGGTGTTGATCGCTGCCCTCCAGATAGAGGTCAGCCGGGTAGTTGAGCCCGCGCTCCTGCACCACCCCGGCCCACGACGAGCCTGAGTCAAACCACACGTCCATGGTGTCGGTGCCCTTGCGCCAGTGGGCGGCCTCGGCAGCCCAGGGTTCGGGCAGCAGGCCGGCCTCGTCGCGCTGCCACCACACGTCGGACCCGTGCTCGGCAAACAGGGACTGGATGTGGCTCAGGGTCTCGGCGTTGAGCAGCACCTCTCCGCTCTCGCGGTGATAAAAAACTGGAATCGGCACCCCCCAGGTGCGCTGGCGGCTGATGCACCAGTCGCCCCGCTCGCGCACCATGCTGTCGATGCGGTTGCGGCCGCTGGCGGGCAGCCACTCGACCGCGGCAATGGCCTGCAGGGCCGCCTCGCGGAAGCCCTCGACCGAGGCGAACCACTGTTCGGTGGCCCGGAAGATCGTCGGTTTCTTGGTGCGCCAGTCGTAGGGGTAACGGTGCCCGTAGGGCGCCTCGGCCAGCAGGGCACCCGCCTGTTGCAGGGCGGCGATGATCGCGCTGTTGGCGTCCTTGAGCACATTGAGCCCGGCAAAGGGCCCGGCCTCAGCTGTCAGCGTGCCGGCCTCATCGACCGGGCACAGCACGCCCAGGTTGTATTTGCGGCCGGTGTTGAAGTCGTCAACGCCATGGCCCGGGGCGGTGTGCACCAGGCCCGTGCCGCTTTCGGTGGTGATGTACTCACCGCCAACCACCACCGGGCTGCTGCGCTCCAGCAGCGGGTGGCGGTAAACGATGCCCTCGAGGGCGGCGCCCTTGACCTGCAGCAGCGGGGTCAGCTCCAGGCTCAGGGTGGCGGCCAGGCTGTCGCGCAGGTCGGCGGCCACCAGCAGATGCCGACCGGATGGGGTGGCGCAGATGGCGTAGTCGAGGGCGCCGTTGACCGACACCGCCAGGTTGGCCGGCAGGGTCCAGGGGGTGGTCGTCCAGATGGCCACCGCCAGCTGCCCGGCGGCGATCAAGCCGGCGGCGTCCACTCCGGCGGCATCCAGCTGCTGGGCCAACGCGGCGGGCAGCGCCTCGACGGCAAAGGCTGCATAGACGCTGGGCGAGACGTGCCCATCCGGGTATTCGAGCTCGGCCTCGGCCAGGGCGGTGCGCGAGCTGGGGCTCCAGTGCACCGGCTTGAGCCCCCGGTAGATGTGCCCTGCGAGCACCATCTGGCCGAACACCCCGATCTGGGCGGCTTCGTAGCGCTTGTGCAGGGTCAAGTAAGGCTGCTCCCAGTCGCCCCAGATGCCCCAGCGCTCGAAGCCAACACGCTGCAGCGCCACCTGCTCGAGGGCATAGGCGTGGGCCTTGCGGCGCAGCTCGAGCGGCGTCAGCGCGGCCCGCTCGTCGGCCTTGAGGCCCTGCAGCACCTTGAGCTCGATCGGCAGGCCGTGGCAGTCCCAGCCCGGCACAAACCGAGCCCGCTTGCCCTGCAGCAGGGCGGTCTTGTTGATGATGTCCTTGAGGATCTTGTTGAGGGCGTGTCCCACGTGCAGGGCCCCGTTGGCGTAGGGGGGGCCGTCGTGCAGGGTGAACACCGGACCTGGATTGCCCTGGCTGAGCCGTTCGTAGAGCCCCAGTTCGGCCCACAGCGCCTGCAGCTCGGGTTCGCGCACCTTGGCGTTGGCGCGCATGCCGAAACCGGTCTGCAGCAGGTTGAGCGTGTCCTTGTAGCTCGTGGTCACCAGGCCCGCCGCAGACAATCGGCGATTATCCCGCTTCGCCCGTGGTCGTTGCCTCGTCCTCGGCCTGGATCAGGGCATCGACTTCGGTCAGGGAGCTGACCACCGGCGGTGCATCGTTCTCTGGCACAACGGCGGTCGGCACAACGGCGGTCGGCACCTCAGCGGCCGGTACCTCTGCCGTTGCCGATCCGTCGCTCTCGGGCCGAATCCAGCGCTTATTGGTGCCTTTGGTGGCTTTGGCCTGGCTCAACCAGCCCAGCAGCAGCTGCCGCAGTTCAGCGCTCAGGGCCGCGAGCCTGGCGCCTGCGGCCAGCAGTTGCTGCAGGCTCGTCTGCCAGCGCGCGCTGGAGGCCAGGGCCTGCTGTTCTTCGGGGCTGAGGGCGCGCCAGCGGCTCTGGGTGACCTCGACGCTGAGCCGACCGATCAGCAAGGTGCCGCACAGCACCGCCAGCATCGGCGACCCCACCAGTCGCTCGCTGCTGGTGACCAGGGTCAACCCCAGCAGCAGCACCACCGCGCCCCAGACAGCATCGCGCTGACGCGACAGCTCGGGGATCAGCAGCGGCACCAGCAGCAACACCAACCCCGCAACCAGGGCCAGCAGGCCGGCAAGGGTGGCAAGCATGGCTGGCCGGGCAGTGCACTGCCCCCATTGTGGAGTGCGCTTAAGCTCTGGCCATGCCCACCTGGCGGAATTGGTAGACGCGCTGGGTTTAGGTTCCAGTGGCTT